>NZ_JBNPON010000005.1:0-111204 GCF_050315195.1 Clostridium sp. SGI.024
TTTTTAATAATAAAATTAGGCATATATAACAAAAATCATATATGCCTTTATATCTATTTATTTAGTTATAATAAATCATATTAATATTTCTTAGTATATTACTTTTGTAAGTTTATTAATATTAGTATGTTACATTAAAAATCCATATATTATTGTTGCTACAATACACATAGCCCCTCCAACTACAGCTTCAAAGGGAATTAATTTCATACGTTCTTTCATATCCATTTTTACAGAATTTGCTGAAGCATGGAAGAAGTTAGCATGTGGTAAAAAGTCTATAACCATTGATCCTGTGTGAACCATTATAGCAGCATTTAATGGTTTTACACCCATAGATAGTATTGTTTCTCCAAAACTTCCAACTGCTAATATTGATCCTGTTGATGTTGATC
This sequence comes from Clostridium sp. SGI.024, assembly GCF_050315195.1. Lineage (NCBI taxonomy): Bacteria > Bacillati > Bacillota > Clostridia > Eubacteriales > Clostridiaceae > Clostridium > Clostridium sp. SGI.024. Next base: position 396 of record NZ_JBNPON010000005.1, read on the forward strand.
CAGTAGCTGCTGCCATTAATATTCCTGATATTGGTGCTATAAATACTCCTGAAATCCCTATTTGTTGAGTACAATATACAACTGCATCACTTATATTTGATTTTGAAATAATACCTGCAATTGCTCCAGCTCCAATTAATATAACTGCAGTACTTGTCATTTTATTTATTCCTGAAGTTGTATAAGGAATAACCTTTTTAAATTTACCCATTGCAATCAATCCAACTATTCCAGAAACAGGTAATATTATCATAGAATCTATTTTAATTGCTGCTAAAGCAGGAATATTTAATATACTTCCAATAGGGCTTATTGCTAATAGCATAATTGCAACAATTGGAGCTACCACTGCTTTTACAAAAGTTGGCTTGTCCTCAGAAGTTTTAGAATCTTCTTCTGATATATCAGTTGCCTTTATAGGCTCCCATTTTTTATTTAAATATGTAGCTAATAAAACTGTTACTATTAATGCTACTATTGCAGGTATAAATCCATTCATCATTACTTGTACTAAATCTAAATTAAATCCTTTTGCAACTGCAATAGTATTGGGATTAGGTGAAATTATGTTACCTGCCTTACATCCACCTGTCATAGCTAAAAGTGTTGCTGATTTGGAAAGTCCTACTTTTTTAGCTACTGATATTGCTATTGGTGCAACAATGATAACTGAAACAGCAATAAATACACCTACTGCTGAAATGACCATAGTTGACAAAGCTATTGCTAAAAATGCTTTTTTCTCACCAAGTTTTTCTACTATAGTTTCGGCAATTTTTTCTGCTGCTCCAGATTCTATTAATATACCTGCTAATGCTCCAGCTGATAATACACGAATAACTGCACCCATTACACTACTAGTTCCATCAATAACTGCTTGTGTTGTATCAGCTAGACTTGCACCACCAACTAGGCCTCCTATAATAGCACCTGTTAAAAGTGCATAAAAAGGATTTACTTTTTTTAAAATTAATATTATTCCGATTGCTAGTCCAATAATTGCTCCACTCCAATGAATAACTGCCATTTTATTTCCTCCTTAAATCTTAATACCACTAAATTTTCACACTTATATTATTAATTATTTAACCTTTACTTACTTTTACATAATAATATATTTATTATATTGTTAATATTGTTTAAGTGACATTTTTTTTGTTTAAATGCACAATATTTATTAAATAAAACTTTGTTGGAATAGTAATTAGTCAATGGCTTATAATATGAATAAATGTTAAAATTATTTAAAAATAATGTATATAATTAATTTAGTTTTTATTTATATGTAAATGTTTTATTAGATTTACATCTCTTTTCAATAGTGATAAATTATTAATGATAGTTAAAGGAGGTAATATGATGAAAATATTTAGAGAGGCTATTATTATTCTAGGCATTTACTTAGTTGGAGAGTTGATATCTAAAGGTTTTTCCTTACCATTACCTGGTAATATTATAGGAATGATAATTTTATTAGTATTATTATGTACAAAAGTAATTAAAATTGAAAAGATAGAAAATATATCTGCATTTTTTTTAGATCATTTATCTTTTTTCTTTATTCCAGCAGGTGTAGGTTTGATTTCATCATTTAATGTAATTAAGGATAGCCTAATATTTATTTTACTTTTATGTTTAATAACTACAGCTATTGTTATTATATCTACTGGCATTATTGTTCAATATATAATAAAAATTAAAGAAAGTAAAGTAAAGAAAGGGTGCAATATAAAGTAATGGAAATTTTAACAGAAAACGCTTTATTTGGAATAATAATTTCACTTCTAGCCTTTGAAGCTGGCTTATTAATTTATAAAAAGACTAAATTTCCTCTTTTTAATCCATTGCTAATAGCTATAGCTTTGGTAATTAGTTTTTTGCTAGTTTTTAATATTGATGTTGATATATATAATAAAGGTGGGCAGTTTATAAATATGTTTCTTGGCCCAGCTACTGTTGTATTAGCAGTTCCATTATATAAGCAATTAAATTTACTAAAAAAATATTTATTACCTATATTAGTTGGGATATTACTTGGAAGTTCTATAGGTATATCATCAGTAATTTTATTAGCTAATATCTTTGGTTTTGAAAAAGTATTAACTATATCTTTATTATCAAAGTCTGTTACAACGCCTATAGGTATAGAAATAACAAAACAACTTGGTGGTTTAGCCCCTGTTACAGTATTATCTATAATTATCTCTGGAATTATAGGCTCTATACTTGGACCACTTTTATGCAAAAAATTTAAAATAAATAACAAGGTTGCTATTGGTATTGCTATAGGTACAGCATCCCATGCCGTTGGGACATCTAAAGCTTTAGAGCTTGGTGAAACTGAAGGAGCTATGAGTTCCTTATCCATTGGTATAGCAGGTATTATGACTGTATTCCTAGCTCCAACCTTCTATGCCTTATTATCATTTCTAATAAAATAAAAGAGAAGATATATAAAAAAATCTCAACACCTTGATTTTATCAAGTTATTGAGATTTTTTCATTCTTATTTCTGTTCTTGTTTCATTATCTTTAATAACTTTGTATTTAAAAGCCCTATATTAGATGATTTTAGTACCCTTTGTGTATTATTTCTAGTATAAGCTTCAAGCTTATTCATAAATTCATCTGGTTCTATTTCTTTGTCATTAACAAGTTTTAATCCCTTTTCCCAAGATGCTGTCAATGCAGGATTTAAAAGTGATGGTATAGAAACTTTTATAGCCTCATAAATCATTTCTCCAAGGTTAGTAGGAGTTATAATTTGAGTTTTCTTATTAGCTTGCATATATTCTATATTAATTAACTTTTTAAGAATTTCAGCTCTAGTAGCAGAGGTTCCTATTCCAGCTCCTTTTATATGTTCTCTAAGTTCTTCATCTTCTATAAGCTTCCCCGCATTTTCCATAGCTATTATCATTGAACCAGTTGTGTACCTTTTTGGTGGAGATGTTTCCCCTTCTTTTATTTCTAGATCATTAATTATTACTTTAGTTCCTTTTCTTAAATTTTCAGGAAAAGCCTCTTCTTTTTCTTCTTTATCATTACCTAGTATTACTAAATATCCTTTATCAACGCATACCTTTTTATTTATAATAAAATTTTCTTTTCCAACTAATATTGTTATAGCCATTTTACTGTATTGAGCTGGAGGATAAAATATAGCTAAAAATCTTCTTAATATAACAAAGTATACTTGTTTATCTAAACTAGATAGCTTTGATATTGTATCTTTTCCCTCACCAGTTGGTATTATGGCATAGTGATCAGTTATTTTACTATCATCTACATATTTACTTTTTAATATGCCCTTCTCGTAATTTTTTTCTATTATTTCATTTGTTACTGCAGCTAAGTCCTCACCTATAGGCATATTTCTAAGTTTAATAATATTTTTCCTAACACCCTTAGCAACTGCTGTTGATAAAACTCTTGCATCAGTTCTTGGATATGTAACCATCTTCTTTTCATAAAGATTTTGTACTATTTTTAATGTTTCATCTGGACTAATCTTAAATCTCTTAGTACATTCATTTTGTAGTTCTGCTAAGTTATATAAAAGTGGTGGATTCTTTTTTTCCTTCGTTTTTTTAACTTCTTTTATAGTTCCAAATCCTATATCTCTTAGCTTAGTAATTAATTCTTCAGCATCTTCCTTTTTATTAAAGCCTACCTCACTATATAATTTAGGAGACTCAAAATAATCTGAACCTTCTATAGCTTTCCAGTCTGCAGTTATTTCTAAGGTATCTTCTTCTTTCGAGAATTTACCAGATATTTTGTAAAAAGACTTTTTATTAAAATCTCTGATTTCTCTTTCTCTTTCTACTACCATTCCAAGAACACAAGTCATAACCCTACCTACTGCCACCACTACATTCTTATCCTTCTTTAAAATATTAGCTAGGGTCTTACCATACAATAGTGTTAATAGCCTTGAAAAGTTTATACCAAATATGTAATCTTCTTTAGCTCTCAAGTAGGCTGAATGTGCTAGTGAGTCATATTCAGATAATGGCTTTGCCTCTTTAATACCTCTTTTTATTTCTTCTTCTGTTTGAGAATCTATCCAAACTCTTTTTTTCACTTTGTTTGGATTCCCTGCCATATCATCAACTAATCTATATATATACTCTCCTTCTCTCCCTGAGTCAGTACAAACATAGATAGTTTCTACATCTTCTCTATTCATCAAAGTACTTACAATATTAAATTGTTGAGAAGCAGAAGGAATCACTTCATATTTATATTCTTTAGGTAAAAAAGGTAAGTCTCTTAAATTCCAAAATTTTAATTTTTCATTATAAACCTCTGGATAACTCATAGTCACCATATGTCCAACACACCAAGTAAAGATGCTTCTTTCACCTTCAATATATCCGTTGTTTCTCTTACCTTTGACATTTAACAACTTCACAAACTCCATAGCAACTGAAGGCTTTTCTGCAATAAATAAAGTTTTACCCATAGAAACTTCCTTTCTAAATAAAAATAAACCTTCATAGAAGGTCTACTTTATTATACTACAACTTAATTTACATTTCATTAAAAACCCATACAAAGTAATTTATTATCCCCGCAAAAACTAACCAAAGCATATATGGAATTAATAAAAAACCTGCAGTTTTATCAATTCTTATAAATTTTACAAAAGTAATTACAACAAAAATAAATAATATTATTATCCATATAAAAGATATTCCATATAATCTAAAGGTGAAAAATATAAAGCTCCACATAAAATTTAATAATAATTGTACCAAATAAAAGAAATAAGCCCCATTGTCATTATTATTTTCTTTATTCTTTATGTATATTCTATATGATGAAAATCCCATCAATACATATAGTATACTCCATACAATAACAAAAACCATATTAGGCGGTGTGAAAAAAGGCTTTTTTACAGTATTACTATATATACTTATGGCATTTCTATTTATATAAGAAACTAAAAAGCCTCCAAGTACTGGAATTAGTATATTAAAAACTAATGGAATAATCTTGAAATTTCTATTAACTTTACTTTTCAATGATAACACTCCTATACTAAGTATTCTTTATTATATATGCTATAAAAAATAAAGTTATGTTATCAGAAGTAAATATCAGAAAACTCAATATCTATCTTTTGCTGAAGTTTATTTATTTTTATATCACGACTCAAATAATTTTCTTTAACATTTACATTTTTATTATATGGAAGTACTATTTTATATAAATTTCCATATAAAGGTCCTTCATGTATACTAATTTCTCCTCCATGCAGTTCCACTAATCCTTTAGTTAAATATAAACCTAATCCACTTCCCTCTGAAAGTCTATTAAAGGAAGTATTAACCTTTGTAAATTTCTCAAAAATCTCATTTCTTTTATCTTCTGGTATAGTATCTGCATCATTTAGTATTTCGATAATTATCTTATTATTTTCAATTTTTACTTCAACATGAATATTCCCATTTTCTTTTCCATTCTTTAAAGAATTTGACAATATATTTAACAGTATTCTTTCTATATAATCTTTATCACAATTTAAATATATTTCTTCATATTGTGGATCATAAATAATATTATTTTTTTTAATTTTCATGTAATTATCACAAGATAATATTACATTTTCAATTATATCCACTATATTATAAATATTAAGATCAATTTCCAAGAAACCTTCTGAAAGTTTATTACTATCAATAAAATTATTTATAGTTCTAATAAGCCTCAAACAGTTTTGCTTAATAATGGCATTATTTTTATTAATCTTATCTAATTTATTATCTTTTATATAAATATCATTTAATTGAAGAGCTGAATAAATCACATTAATTGGAGTTCTTAATTCATGAGAAATATTTGAATAAAACTCATCATTTATATTTTCTTCTTTAAGTTTTTTCTCTATTTTTACTATTTCCTCTCTCTGCTTTATTATTTCAGTTACATCAAAAAAAACAAGAAACTTTTTGTTTCCTTGAATATTTATTAGATACACTTCATAGTCTCTTAATTTACCAAACTTATCTTTTATCTTAACTTCACTTGAAAACTCTTTAATTTCTTTATCATCAGTATACTTTCCTGTTAATTTATTAATAACTTCATTTAAAGTTATTTTATTTTTTTTATATTTGATTTTATTATTATTCAAATCAAACATTTCTCTAAAATAATATGAGTAAATTAATATATCATTTTCGAAAATTAATAATCCATTAGAAAAAGCTTGTACTACATCTTTATATTTTTTTTCGCTTTTTTTTAATAATAAGTTTAAATCTTTAAGTTCTTTCTCTCTATCCTTTAAACTTTTATTTAAATTTTTTTTCATTTCCTTAGATTTATTTAAGCTTTCATAATCATTAGAATATAGATCATATAATAATCTTTTTTCAAATTCATTATATAATAAAAAAGAATAAATTAATTTACTTGTCCATATAAAATATAAAAAATCTTTATGAAAATAATTATTAAAAAACAAAATATCATTACTTAAAAATATAAAAAAACTCATTTCTAATATGAAAATCTCATTTTTTCCTAAATTATTCTTTTTATATATTGCCACTATACTTAAGAACATTTTAGATCCAAATATTAGAGTAATTATTGACCCTATTTTGCTTTTAAAAAAATAATGAACATGCTCTAAATTTCTATAATCACTTATTATCACACAAAATAATAATATTAATATTACTAAAAAAAATATAAATTGTATAATTTCAGCATAATTTTTATTGTAAATTACTGTGCTTATAATTATATTTATAAAGTCTAAAAATATTAGCATCTGAAAAAAAGTTGAAATTAGATTTACATTATATAACGAATTGATATCTACTATAAATATAAAGATAAATCCTAATACAGCTATAAAAAAATATCCTCGCCCAATTAATTTTAAACTTTCTAACTCTTTATTATTAACCTTTATCATACTCATAATAAATAATAATATTGATATAGATAAGCATAAAACTCCAGTTACAAAAATAAACTCATTATCTATATCATAAAAAATCCTTAGTATTGTTAGAGCTATAATTATTGGTATAAATACTTGCGACTTTAGTCCTTTATATTCATATCTTAAATTTTCTTTAATCATTTTATATTTATACCACCTTTTTTTTGTATAACTTTATTGAGAATTTATTACCTTTACCTTCTTCACTTTTAATATCTATATCACCATTTTGAGCTTTTATTAAATTATGTACAACAAATAATCCAACTCTAAAGCCTGTAGAATAATTATTATTATTTCTTTTTTCCATTTCAGATTTATTGAAAGCTCTTGCAATAAACTCTTTACTCATCCCTACTCCATTATCTTTTAACTCAATCAAAACATATTCATTAAAATCCTCTATTTTTACAAATATACTACCTCCACTTTTAGTAAACTTTATTGAGTTTGACACTAAGTTTAATATAACTCTTTGCATCATTTCCTTATCAAAATACATATATATTTCTTCTTCGCTAGTATCAAATATAATATCAATTCCACTATTATTTACATAAGGAGATAAAGAAAATAAATAATCCTCCACAAAATCAACTATATTATAAAGTCCTAAATGAATTTCTAAATTCTCTGTATCTATTTTGCTTATATCAATTATATTATTTGTAAGCTTAGTTAATATCAAACAATTCTCCATACTAATATCATTGTAAGATTTAACTTTTTCTATATCATTTTTATTTATTAATATTGTTTCAAGCTGAACAGTGGAATATATGGCATTAATTGGTAATTTTAAATCATGAGAAATATTTGATAAAAAATTCTTTTTTATTTTCTCTCTTCCTTGTGCATCTTCAAGTTCTTCCTTCATACAGAACAATTTATTTTTTTCTGTTAAATCTTTAAATATTAAAATACATTCTGAATCATCATTATTTAAATTAAAAAACCTTACTTCTATTTTTTTATTATTTAATTTAACTGATGTTGTACGAGGATTTAAATTTTTATCAAAGCAAATTTCTTTATTAATTTTATCGCTAAAATCTACAAATTTATAAATAGGTCTGTTTACAACCTCTCTAATATTTTCTTCTCCAATTTCATTTAAAAATTTTAAATTACAATATGAAATTCTAAAACTACTATTTATTATTACAATTGGACTAGGCAAACTCTCCAGAAAACTTTTATATACCATTTGTTTATCACTTAATTTTTTATATGTCTCTTCTAGTTTATAATTGTTATTCATAATTTTTCTATTTATAGTCTCAAAATAATTACTTGTTTCTATTTTTTCTTCAAAAAGAAATCTACAGCTTTCTTTAGTGATATTAGAAATAATTCCAACCATAGTTGATAATAATATAATTTGCATATTTACTATAATAAAATTACTGATTGTATTCATTTTCATAAATTCCGAAAAAATAATTAAAAGAACAACTCTTATTAATTCAATAAAAAAACTTAATTTAATTAAATCAATTTTACTTTTTGAATTTAGAGTAATAATTTGTATTTTCCTAAATGTTAACATAATAAGTATTAAAATAAATATTATATTTATATATTGTAATTGCCAATTATTATATATATTTAATAAATTTGTCTGAATAAGATTTATAATTAGTAAAATTGAGTATTCTACATATGCATTTTTACTATTATAATCACTTATCCTATATTTAGAAATAACATAATAAAAAATTATCATATTACTATTATAAAAATCAATATTATACCCTGTATTGTTAAGTAAATTCTTTAAAAAAATAAATTGTCCTGTTGGAGATAAAAATATTAAAATAATGCTACAATTAATAACTAAAAATAATTGTACTATTCCATATATGTCTTTTTGAGTAATCCTTTTTATATGTATTGAAAATATAAATAAGATCATGGAAATTATTAATTCACTTAACTTTAATAAATCAAATGCAATGTTTTTATTTAAAAAAGAAATTTTGTTAAATAAAAAATATATAAATGAAATGCATATAATATGAAATAAAAAATCTAATAAATGTATATAATAAATTTTTTCTCTAAAATTATTATAATTCACTGTTTTTCCCTCACTTAAGATTATTACTACATAATTTTACATCATTTCCTTTTATATGTGAATACAATTGTAACATATTGTCAATAAATATATTTTATAGAATAAAAAAGCAAAGAAAACGTCACAAGGTAATCCTTTATTGAACGTTTTCTCTATAAATATTCAGCTAATTTTCTGCCTTTATTTTTTCAAGCATTGATTTCTTTAAGAACCATAAATCACTAGATAAATCTACATAATATTTATGAGGATTTGAAAATCTTTTAATTTCGTCCCATAAAGTATTAACTTCATTTTTACAGTAATTTCTTATTTCTTTTAATGAAGGACATTTATATACTAACTTCCCAGCAACATATATTGGCTCTTGAATTTTCTTAGCATAAAAGTTTTCAACATTTTTAGATTTCCAAATATGAACTTGATCAAATATATTATAAGGCTTAGTATCATCTATAACTTCATTTTTTAATGTTATCACATCAGCTATAGCCATATTTGTATCTCTATCATAAAGTCTCCACGTTTCTTTAGATCCTGGATTAGTTATCTTTTCTATGTTTTCTGAAACCTTAATTCTAGGCACCATTTCTCCATTTTCTTCAACTGCCACTAATTTATATACACCGCCGAATACCGGTTCTGATTTTGCAGTTATAAGTCTTTCTCCAACGCCAAAAATATCAATTTCTGCCTCTTGATTTAATAGAGATTCTATTGTATATTCGTCTAAACTATTAGATGCCACTATTTGACAGTCATTAAGTCCAGCTTCATCTAACATTTTCCTAACTTTAATAGAAAGATAAGCTAAGTCTCCACTATCTAATCTAATTCCTTTAAGTTTCTTATTTATTGGCTCCAAAACTTCTTTATGAACTCTTATAGCATTAGGCACTCCTGAGTGTAATACATCATAGGTATCTACTAAAAGTGTGCAATTATCAGGGTAAGTATTAGCATAAGTCTTAAATGCTTCATATTCACTTTTAAAGAATTGCACCCAAGAATGAGCCATTGTTCCTATTGCTGGAACATTAAACTCCATATCAGCTATTGTTGTAGCTGTTCCATCTATTCCACCAATATAAGCTGCTCTAGCACCGTATATAGCTGCATCATAGCCATGAGCCCTTCTTGCTCCAAGTTCAAATACAGTTCTTCCTTTTGAAGCTCTTACTATTCTATTTGTTTTTGTTGCGATTAGGCTTTGATGATTTATTGTAAGTAAAAGCATAGTTTCTATAAATTGAGCTTCTATAGCCTTAGCCGTAACTGTAACCATAGCTTCTCCAGGAAAAACTGGGGTTCCTTCAGGAATAGCACTTATATTTCCAGTAAATTTAAAGTCTTTAAGATATTCTAAAAATTCTTCTTCAAACAAGTCTCTTCCTCTTAAGTAGTTTATATCCTCTTCTGTAAACCTTAAGTTTTCTATATACTCAATAAGTTGTTCTAAGCCAGCTGCTATTACAAACCCACCTCCATCTGGACATTTTCTAAAGAACATATCAAAACAAACTAAAGTATCTTTATTATTTGACTTAAAGTATCCATTAGACATTGTAAGCTCGTAAAAGTCCATAAGCATAGTTAAATTTCTTTCATTTTGCACATTAAATTTTTTCATAACTTCTCTCCTATTATTTATTTTGGCATTCATCACTACAGTAAAACTAATCATTAGCTATATTATTTCGTCTACAATACAAATTCCAGCTAGTTTCATGCTATACAGTGCAACAGTATTTATAATTTCAGCATTATGATGTCCAAAATCATAAGTTTCTACACAATTTATTGGAATAATTACCTTTTTATCTAATTTATCTCCCCCTCACACTTAATCACCTTTTGTTATTAAGTGATTTTAAAAAAATAACTTTTATTTTTATTTATTATTTGCTCTTAAAACTCATATGTCCAATCTTTATTATATTTATAATACTTTGCTGGTCTATGCCCTTTATCTGTATTTACCTTATCTGTTTCAATTAGCATTTTTTTCGTCTTTCTCATAAATTCCATTCTATGAAACTTTTTATTTAATAAAATTTCATATATAGATTGAATATCTGCCATTGTAAAATATTCATCAACTAAGTTAAATGCTATTGAAGTATATTCTACTTTATTCTTTAATCTATCTAATGCCATATTTATTATTTTTACATGGTCAAAAGCAATTTCATTATTTGATTCTTTATTTACAGTATATAAAACTTCTTTTGTTTTAGTTACTCCACTATATGAATACTTTTCTATAATTTTATAGCTTATTAATATATTTTCTTCTTTATTTTCTAATATTAAATTAAAAGATATTCCCTGTTCTCTTTCTGTAATTTCGCCTCTCTTTATTGTAAACCAAGCTACATTCTCTGCATCATCACCAGCTATAGGATTTAAATTTTTATTAGGTACTAGAGCCATATACGCTGTAGATATTACTCTCATTCTAGGATCCCTACCTACATCACCAAATGTAGCTAATTGCTCCATATAGATATTATCTATGTTTGTTTCTTCTTTAAGCTCTCTATGAGCAGCTTCTTCAATTGATTCATTTATGTTTACAAATCCTCCAGGTATTGCCCACTCTCCTATATAAGGGTGTTCTTTTCTTTTAATTAAAAGAATTCTTAATTCTTTTTCATTTAATTTTCTTATATCTTCAACTACTTTATCTACTACAGTAAAAAGTAGCATATCCACCGTTACAGAAGGTCTTTCATAATTGCCAGGACTATATTGCCTTAAAAATTCTTCTTCTGTTAAGCCATCTTTATTTATTAAGTTTTTGTGGTCTAACATTTTTAGTCTCCCCCTTAAGATTAAGAATTTGCATCTTAATCACATTTTGTTATTAAGTATATTGTTATATTATCTGAATATTCCTTCTTTGTCAATGCAAATTTAACATTTTATAGAAATTTTTATTGCAACAAACAATTTATATATAATTTCATTATTGAAAACTTAAAAAATACGCATAATTTTATTTAGTGCTACATTTAAGAAAAACTTACTTGTTGACAGAAATGAAGATATATAAAGGGATAATTTCTTTGATTTATCAAAAGAGAGTATTAAACTTATAAATTCGTTAATACTCTCTTTTAATTTAAAGTCAATGATTTTTAATAATTTTACATTTTCTTATTAATTTTTCATTGTGCATAGCACCTTCTAACCCTTAAAAATTATGCTTCTTTATCCATGATATTATATCTATTATAACTTCATCCTTATTGACTTCATTTAACATCTCATGTCTTCCATCTTTGTATAATTTATAATTTAAATCATTAACACCAATATTATTATAAGTATTATATAAATTTATAATTCCTTTTCCCATATACCCAACTGGATCTTTATCTCCTGCAAATATATAAATTGGTATATTTAATTTCTTAATCTTATTTAAATTTTCTTGTTTGTGTATATCCCAAAGTCCATTAATTAAATCAAAGTAAAATTCTGTTGGATATATAAATCCACAAAACTCATCTTCTATATACTTATTTACCTCATTTGCATCACTACATAACCAATCAAAATCTGTTTTTGGGTTCTTTACAGTGGAATTAAATCCTCCAAAAGATAATTTATCCATAAGTTTGCTTCTATTTCCACTTCCCTTTATTAGATTTTCCATTTTACATACCAATAAACCTGCCTTAGTAAAAGATTTTGGTTTGCCATTGCTTCCTGATAAAATTAATCCATCAATTGTGTCACCATATTCCTGCAAATACCTTTGGCTTAAAAAAGATCCCATACTATGTCCAAATAATACTATAGGTACATCTTTATTTTCTTTTTTAATAATACTATTTAACTCTTTTATATCATCTAACATCAAATAAAATCTATTATTATTCCCTATGTATCCTAATCCATCATAACCTTTACTACTATTACCATGACCACTATGGTCGTGACTATAAACTAAATACCCTTCTTCTACTAACTTTTCAGCAAAGTAATCATATCTACCTGCCCATTCTGACATTCCATGAACTATTTGAACTATTGCCTTAGGATTTTCAATATTTCCCCATTTATAATATGTTATCTTTGAACCTTCTTTGTTAGTAAAATTATATTTATCCAAAAAATGACTCCCCTTTCTAATAAATATTAATAAAATCTTATCATATCTTTATTTTTATGTATATAAAGTTATGATATACTATTCATTGTAAAATTTAAAATTTATATTAAGATTTGATTATCTATTCATATTATTGTTAATAATATGAATAAATATTATAGGGTGGTGAATAAGATTAGTATTAAATCTATAATAAGCATTATAGCTTCAAAATTTACAATTTTTCTTACAAAAACAATACTAAAAGGGGGAACTACCTTCCCTGGAAAAGTAGCCTTAAAAATAGATAAAAATATACTTGAAAAAGTATCACAAGGCTACAAAGTAGTTTTAGTTACAGGAACTAATGGTAAAACTACTACAACTAGCATGATCTACAATATTGCAAAGGCAAGTGGAAAAAAAGTAATTACAAACAATACTGGTGCAAACCTTTTTCCTGGAATAGTGACAACATTTATTGATAATTACAAATTCTTTAGTCCTACTAAGGATTCCTATGCAATAATTGAAGTAGATGAAGCAAATTTAAAATACATTGCTAAATATATTTCTCCGGAAATAATTACAGTAACTAATCTCTTTAGGGATCAATTAGATAGATATGGTGAAGTGTATACTACTCTTTCCAAAATTTTAGAAGGTATAACTCTATCTCCAAGTACTACTTTGGTCTTAAATGGTGATGAATCTCTTTTAGGAAATCTAGATTTACCTAATAAGACTGTATTTTATGGCTTTAATGCTAAAATTAGTGATAATAAAAATATTGATGTTAATGCAGATGCGAAATTCTGTAAGTTCTGTAAGTCTCCTTATGAATATAATCATATTACATATAATCATTTAGGTGATTTTTACTGTACAGGCTGTGGCTTTAAAAGAGCACAACTTAAATATGCTGTAAATGAAATATTAGAATTAACTCCAGATAGTTCTACTGTTAAATTTAATGATTTAGTAGTAACAATAAGTCAATCTGGTGTTTATAATATTTATAATGCATTATGTGCTTATTCTATTGCTAAAGAACTTGGAATTAAAGATGAAGCTATTCAAAAATCTTTACAAAATCAAGATTCAAGCTTTGGTAGACAAGAAGCATTAAATATTGAAGGAAAAGAAGTTAAAATTATACTAGTTAAGAATCCAGCTGGTTATAATCAAGCTTTAGATACTCTTTGCTTAAATAAAGATAAGTTTTCTGCTGCCTTTCTTTTAAATGACAATTATGCAGATGGTACTGATGTATCTTGGATTTGGGATGTTGATTTTGAAAAACTTCATAATTTAAACATAGATGAAATATTTATTTCTGGTATTAGATGTTATGATATGGCAGTAAGGCTTAAAATTGCTGGATTAAATAAAGAGAAATTTATTATTGAAGAAAACTTTGATGCCTTAACAGAAAAAATTAAATCTAGTAATAATAATAAAATTTATATTTTAGCTACTTATACTGCTATGATAAATTATAGAAAACACTTATATTCAAAAGGCTATATAAAAAAGCTTTGGTAAGAAAGGAGGCCTATATATGGAATTAAACATCTGTCATCTTTATCCTGACTTACTTAATGTATATGGAGATGTTGGAAATATATTAATACTTAAACATAGAGCCGAAGAAAGAGGAATAAAGGTTAACTTAATAAATATATCATTAAATGATGAATTTGATTCTGATAACACTGATATACTATTTTTCGGTGGAGGTCAAGATTTTGAACAGTCTATAGTGTCTGATGATTTAAAGACTTTAAAAAAGCCTTCTCTTGAAAAATATATTGAGGATGGTAAATTAGTTATTGCAATTTGTGGTGGTTATCAGCTTCTAGGTAAATACTATATAGCACCAAATGGTGAAAAAATCCAAGGTTTAGGTATCTTAGATATATATACTGAAGGTGGAGATACTCGTTTCATCGGAAATACAGTAATCTATAATGAAGAATTTGATGAAACTTACGTTGGATTTGAAAATCATTCAGGAAGAACTTATATTAATGGATTGAAACCTCTAGGTAAATGCATTCACGGTTATGGAAATAATGGTGAAGATGGTTATGAAGGATGTATTTATAAGAACACCTATTGTAGTTACTTCCATGGTTCTCTTCTATCTAAGAATCCTGAATTAGCTGATAGATTCTTAAATATTGCTTTAAGTAAAAAATATGGTGATATTAAGCTTGAAAAACTTGATGATGAATTAGAACTTAAAGCTAAAAATATAATGATTAACAAATTAAACAATAATAAATAAATTCTAAGGAAATGGGGATATGAACTTGAAAGCAAAAAACTTATTTAAAACACTAGCACTTGCTCTTTCAGTTTCATTATTAGCTCCTTTAGCTAATAAAGTTAGTGCAGAAGATATAAACATTCAAGCTCCAGAAATTATTGGTGAAGCATCAATAACTATGGATATAGATACAGGAGAAGTTATTTATTCTAAGAATGCAGATTTAAAACTTTCACCAGCAAGTACCACAAAATTAATGACTGCACTATTATTTGCAGAAAATAAAAATAGAACAGATACATTAAGTTTTTCTGATACATCATTAAAAGTAACAGAAACTGCTTTAAATAATTATGGATCTGTAAAGGCCGGAGATAAAATTTCTGCTGAAGATACAATGAAAGCTGTTCTTATTTTCTCTGCAAATGATGCTGCATATTTAATGGCTGAATCTGTAGGTGGAACTGTAGATAATTTTGTTAATATGATGAATGAAAAAGCTAAGGAGTTAGGTTTAACAGATACTAATTTTGAAAATCCATCTGGATTAGAAATAGATCCTTTAAACCCAAGCAATACCAACATAAATCAAACTACAGCATATGATTTAGCTAAAATAGGTATAGCTGCTTTTAAAAATGAATGGGTAAAAGATACTATTTCTGCTAAAAATATTAAAACATCTATAACATTATCAGGTAATCCAATGGAACTAGAATCTAGGAATAAAATACTTGGTAAATATAATAATATAGGTGGAAAAACTGGTACTGAAGTATTAGCTGGTCATTGCTTTGTTGGATTTTTTGAAAAAGATGGTAGAGATTTAGTTACTGTTGTTTTAAAATCTGAATATGGTGTGGACGGTACTAATGTATTTAAAGATACTGAAAAAGTAGCAGATTATAGCTATTCAGCCCAAAAAGAAACCTACAAAAATTCTGGAGATGAAGTTGGAACTGTAGATTTAACTTATAAGACTTTTGGATTTTTTGGTGCTGAAAAGCAAATAACTGCTCCTATATATCTAAATCAAGATGTTCAGTATTATAAAAATGATTTTAATGATAAATATGCATCAATTTCATATAATGGTGAAGTTAATAATGCATGGAAGTTTAGTGGAAATAAAGAAGTTACTTTAACTTATTCAACTCCTGGCTACTCACAAGATGTATTGGGAACTATAAAAGTTTCTGCTATGGAGTTAGTAAAAGCTAACTTACCATTATACTTATTATCACTTCTTATTTTAGTGATAGTTTTAATATTAGTTATACTTCTAATAAAAATTATTAGTACTAACAAGAGAAACCGTAGAAGAAGATATTATTAATACTAATTAGCCTATATTAAAACATAAAATTAATAATTAAAAATATAAATTTGCTTCTATAATTCTACATTTTATATTATAAATTTTAAATTTGGGGTTGCTTAGGCAGCTCCATTATTATTACTAAAAATTTATTAAAGAAAGGATTTATTATGAAAAAACAAAATTTTAAAGGTAGTGTAATGCTAAACCCAACTCCAGTTGTTATAGTTACTTGTAAAAATAAAGAAGAGAAAGTTAATGCATTTACTGTAGGCTGGATTAGTACAGTTTGTACAAAAGAGCCTGTATTAGCCATGGGCGTAAGACCTGAACGTCTTTCATATGATTACATAAAGGAAAGTGGAGAATGTGTTATTAATCTTCCTTCAAGAGATATGGTTAAATTCGTTGATTACTGTGGTGTTACTTCTGGCAGAAAAATAGATAAAATTAAGCACTTTGGATATAAATTATCTAAAGGCGTATCTATAAGTACTCCTTCAATAGATTTATCTCCAGTTGCTCTTGAATGTAAAGTAAAAAGTATTACTCCTCTTGGTACTCATGATCTTTTTTTATTAGATGTAATTAATGTTAAAGTAAATGAAGATATAATAGATGAAAATGGCAAAATCTGTTTTAATAAAGCTAATTTAATTTGCTATAATCATGGAGAATACTATGGATTAAATGCTAAACCTTTAGGTTCCTTTGGTTATTCAATAAAGAAGAAAAGAAAGAAAAAATAAATTTAATAATTTCTTGACATATATAAAGAATCTAACTATACTCAATAATGTTACAATCAATTAATTTGGGGGATTTAAGATGTATATATTAACTTATAATGTGAAATTTAGTGATTTAGATAACATAATAGAGTTATTGCAAATTAATGATATATTTAATGTTTTTTATGAAAGTCCTTTAGAAATCACTACTGATGAGTATGGATATGGATATTTAGAAAAAGAAGTTGATACAATTGATATTAAAATTGCTTATGATGAACAATTTGAAAATTTAAATTTATTTAAAGACAAAATCTCTTCATTACTAAATAGTCAGTGTATTTCTCTTGAAGAAATCAATTATAATTATGATACATACGACTTTCCAACCATAAATATTAATGAAAATTGGGTACTAGCATCTCCTGATGAAGATATTTGTGATAAAAACATTAATAAAATATCTTTTATATCTCAAGGAGCTTTTGGTACTGGCTTACATGAAACAACTAAAGATTTATTAAATATAATCTTAACTAAAATAGATTTGCATAACAAAAAAGTCTTAGATATAGGCACAGGCTCTGGCATACTCTCTATTGCCTCTGCAATTATAGGTGCATCAAAGGTAACTGCACTAGATATTAGAGATGTTAGAGATGAAGTTGAGCTTAATTCTTCTCTCAATGGTGTTTATAATATACAAACCTTAGTAGGTGATGCTCTAAATGGTGAAGTTAAAATAGAGGATAAATTTGATTGGATATATATTAATATAGGCGGAGAAGAAACTGAATTGTTTATGGACTTCATAAAAGAACATTTATTACCAGATGGTAAATTACTAGTATCTGGTCTCGTTGAATGGAGTTTTGATAAGGTTCAAGCAATTATTGAAAACCATGGATTTAAATTAACAGATAAATATCAAAGTAACGAATGGATTACTGCAATATTTAATTAAAAGACATAAATAAGGAGCTGTTTTTAAAAACAGCTCCTTATTTATCATATAAGTATCTATAAATATTGTAATTAACCTTCACCTTATTTACATATTTCTTGGTTTCAGGAAAAGGAATATAATCTAAATTTTCTCCGTCTGTAGAATATTCTTCATGACTTAACCATTTATTTACGTTTCCACTTCCACCATTATATGCTGCCAAGACTAAATCTAAATTATTATTAAATTCCTCTTTTAAGTTTTTTAGATACCAGCATCCAATCTTTATATTCAACTCTGGATCAAACATCATTGATGTCATAAAGTAATTAATTCCTATCTCTTTAGCTACCCACTCACCTGTTGTATCCATTATTTGCATTAATCCTTTAGCATCTTTTTTAGATACTGCAGTTTTATCAAAATCGCTTTCTGTTTTAATTACTGCTAATACTAGATATGGATCTAATTCATATTCCTCACTATATTTATTTACATATTCTGCATATTTGTAAGGATACACATACTTTTTCATTGCAAACATAAACCCAAAATAAAATATAAGTATTGCAACTAAAATAGTTATTATACGTTTAAACTTCATTACTTTCTCCTTACTTATTAATTACCTTTAGAAAACCCATTACCTCATCTACTTGCTCCTTTGTTTTTATTAAATCTCCATTATTATCAATAATTATATGAGCATAATCTCTTTTTTTATCTAAAGATAATTGAGCGTTCATTCTATTTATTGCTTCTTCTCTTGATAACCTATCTCTATTTTTTAATCTAACAATTTGAGTATTATTATCAACCCAAACAACTATTATATAATCCATAAATTTATGAAGATCATTTTCTATTAAAGTTGGAGCATCAAGTATTACTATACTTTCTCCTGCCTTTTCATAATTTTCAATTTCATTAAAAATCTCATTTTTTATATAAGGCATTATAATCTCTTCATATTTTTTCCTTTGTTTTGGGAATCTAAAAATATGATTTCCAAATTCCCTTCTTCTAAATTCACCTCTCCAATCAAAAAATCCTGTTCCAAATTCTATTTTAATCTTATCTATTATTTCTGGATATTTTACTAAAACTTCTTTTGCTATATTATCTGCATCGATAACTTTAAAGCCTTTATCTATTAGCATTTTTGAAACAGTACTCTTTCCAGAACCAATTCCTCCAGTTAACCCTATCTTTATCATTATGTTAGGCCTCCCTATTTTGCTTCATACCATGTATTACCAATATTAATATCTACCTCTAAAGGTACATCCATCTTAAGTACATTTTCCATTTCATCTTTTACTAAAGTTTTAACTTGTTCTAATTCATCTTGCTTAACATTTAATATAAGCTCATCATGAACTTGTAATATTATCTTACTCTTTAACTGAAGTTCATTTAGCTTATTATATACATTAACCATCGCTAATTTAATTATATCAGCAGCACTTCCTTGAATAGGGGCATTCATGGCTAATCTTTCTCCTAAGGCTTTAACTATCCTATTAGAAGATTTTATTTCTGGAATAAATCTTCTTCTATTTAATATAGTTATAACAAAGCCTTTTTCCTTTGCTTCTTCAATTAAACTATCTAAATAACCTTTTATATTAGGATATCTATCGAAATATATTTCCATATATTCTGAAGCTTCCTTCTTAGTTATGTGTAAATCTTGAGATAAACTAAAATCACTAATACCATATACTATTCCAAAGTTAACAGCTTTTGCTCTACTTCTCATTAATGGTGTTACTTCTTCTATTGGAACCTTAAATACTTCCGAAGCTGTTTTCCTATGAATATCACTATGATGTTTAAAAGCATCAATCATTTTTTCATCTTGTGACATCTGTGCTAGTACTCTAAGCTCAATTTGTGAATAGTCACAGGATAATAATATATCTCCTTGGTCATCAGGTATAAATACTTTTCTAATTTCTCTTCCCATTTCATATTTTATAGGAATATTTTGAAGGTTAGGCTCTGTGCTAGATAGTCTTCCTGTAGTTGTTACAGTTTGATTAAAAGTTGAATGTATCTTTCCATCAACATCAATAACATTTTTTAAGCCTTCAACATAAGTTGAATTAAGTTTTGTTATTTGTCTATAATAAGTTATTTTAGGTATTATTTCATGCTTATCTTGAAGCTTCTCTAAAACTTCTGCATTAGTTGAATATCCTGTTTTAGTTTTCTTTATAACAGGTAAATCAAGTTTTTCAAAAAGAATTTTACCTAACTGTTTTGGCGAATTTATATTAAATTCTTCTTCAGCTAGCTTAAATATTTCTTTTTCTGTTCTTCTAATCTCTTCTTTAAATTTTACTTCTAAATCATCTAACATTTCTTTATTAACATTAAAACCTAAGGATTCCATTGAAGATAAAACAAAAATTAAAGGATGCTCTACTTTATAATATAATTCTTCCATATTTTCTTCTTTGATTTTTTCATTAAGTATATTATAAATGTCTTCTAACTTACTATTTACCTTGCACTTAATATCATCTTCATTTCCCTTAACATCTTCCCCCAAATATTCATTTACTAAAGATAGAAGATCATAAGAGTTTCTTGCAGAATTTATTAAATATGCTGCTATTGAAGTATCAAATTCAAAACCTGCAATTGATATTCCTAATTTGTTCAATATAGTAATTAAAGGCTTCCCTTCATGAATAACTTTCTTTAATTTATTATTCTCCATTATATTCTTTAATGCTAGATTAGCAGAATTCTCATCACCACTACTAATTTCACTAAACTTAATAAAATAATTTTCTTTATTACATGAAATATAAAGGTTATTTAATGATATTTCAGAATACTTTTCACTATTATTAACTTCGAAAGAAATATATATAGTATCTTCTAATTCATTAGAAAGTTGTGAAAATGAATTTGAATTATCTATATATTTAATATTTATTTCTTCATTTTCCTTATCATCCTCTTCTTCTCCATTGAAAAACTTATCTAATAATGTTCTCATTTGTAATTTAAAAAACATCTTTTTAAGTCCATCTTTATTAAAGGATTCTTGACTTTTTATATCATCTAAATCAAACTCTATTGGAACTTCAGTCATTATAGTTGCTAGCTTTTTGCTAAAAATTGCTTGTTCCTTATATGTCTCTAAATTATCTTTTAACTTTTTACCACTAATACTATCTATATTGTTTAATACTTCCTCTATAGAACCATAAGTTTGGATTAATTTATAGGCAGTTTTTTCTCCAATTCCAGGAACACCAGGAATATTATCTGACTTATCTCCCATAAGACCTTTTACATCTATAAATTGAGTTGGGGTTACTCCAAATTCTTCAATAAAGCTATTATGGTTATATGTAGCTGTTTCTGAAACGCCTTTTTTAGTTATAACTACATTTATATTATCTGAAGCCAATTGAAGAGCATCTCTATCTCCAGTAACTATAAATACTTCTATATTATTTTTTTCTGCATGCTTAGCTAAAGATCCAATAATATCATCAGCTTCAAACCCATCTAATTCATATATAGTTATTGATAATAAATTTAAAATTTCTTTTATTATTGGAAATTGTTCAGCAAGTTCCGGTGGCATTTTCTTCCTACCAGCTTTATATTCTTGATATTCTTTATGTCTAAAAGTAGGGCCTTTCTTATCAAAAGCTGCTACTATATAGTTTGGCTTTAATTCATCTCTCATTTTAAATAGCATATTCACAAAGCCATAAACTGCATTTGTGTGAATTCCTTCAGAAGTTGTAAGCTCCGGAATTGCATAAAATGCTCTATTTAAAAGGGAATTTGAATCTAAAATCAATAATCTCTCCATTTTTTCCTCCAAATTAAGGAATTATTTCCTTAAAGCTATTTTTTATATAAATTATACTATTATTAAGATTATACTATTATTAAGAAAATAAATCATTACATTTTAATTAATATATGAATTTAGAAAATACTTAAATCCAATTCATTAGAAAAGTCTTTAATTAATTTAAGTCCTGCAATACTATTTCCTTTTTCATCTAATGATGGTCCGTAAATCCCAATTCCAAACTTTCTTGGAACAGTTGCAATTATGCCGCCACCTACTCCTGATTTTGCTGGAATACCTACATTTACAGCAAATTCACCTGATGCATCATACATTCCACAAGTAACCATTATAGTTTTTACTATTCTACAAACTTCCTTCGGTATTATTTTTTCATTTGTCCAAGGAATTACTCCATCATTTGCTAATACAGCACCAAATCTAGCTAAGTCCTTAGCTGTTAATTCTATAGAACATTGCTTAAAATATAATTCTAGAATTTCTTCCACATTTCCTTCTAAAACTCCTGTACTTTTCATAAAATATGCTAAAGCTCTATTCCTATTTCCAGTTTCTTTTTCAGATAAATATACTTCTTCGTTTACATCTATATATTTGTTATTAGTTACTGTCCTCATAAAATCAAGTATTTTTTCTAATTTTTCTTCTACATTTCTACCATCTATTAATGAGGTTGTAACTATTGCACCTGCATTAATCATTGGATTATATGGCTTTCCACTATCACTAGCTTCTAAATTAACTATAGAATTAAAGCCCATTCCAGTTGGCTCCACATCAACCTTTTTAAATACATTATATCTTCCATTATCTCTTATAGCCAAAATTAAAGAAACTATTTTAGAAATACTTTGCATAGTAAACTTTTTATCATAGTCTCCTGAATAATATTCTTTACCTTTTGAATCTACAACATATATTCCAAGGTCATCTGCATTTGCCTTTGACAATGCTGGTATATATGATGCAACATTCCCTTCTTTTCCATATACTCTATTCTTTTCTACTAGTGTATTTAATAAACTAAACATTAAATTTCACCTCTTATTATCTTTCGTTTATAGCAATATATATTATATTAATAATTATTATGATACACAAGAAAATTTATACTTATTTATTTTAACTAGACTAATTTACTATATTATGTAAGAATAAATATATAAAAAATACTAATAAATAATATAATATAATATGAGGTGATTTCGATGGATATGACAAAAATGTTAGAAAAATACGCTAAACTAGCTGTAAAAAAAGGTGTTAACTTGCAAAAGAATCAAGTTTTATTAGTAAATGCACCTATTGAATGTGTAGATTTTGCAAGAGCTATTGCTAAGGTTGGATATGAAGAAGGAGCAAAAGAAGTTGTTGTTCACTATGGAGATCAAAGTCTTCAAAGACTTAAATTAGAAAATGCATCTATTGATACATTAAAAGAAGTACCTAATTGGGTAGCTGAATCTTACAACTCTTATGTAAGAGAAGGCTGTTGCGTAATTTCAGTTTCTGCATCAGATCCTGATGCTTATAAAGGAATTCCAATGGAAAAAATATCAGCTTTCCAAAAAAGCAGACAATTAGCTTTAAAAGATTACTATGATTATTCAATGTCAAATAAAATTCGTTGGACTGTTGTTTCAGTTCCAACAGAAGCTTGGGCACTAAAAGTTTTTAAAGATTCAAATTCTAAAGAAGCTGTAGATAAATTATGGAACGTAATCTTTGATGTTGTAAGATTAAATAATGATGATCCAATAAAAGCATGGGAAGAACATAATAATAACATAGCAAAAAAATTAGAATTCCTAAACAAATATAAGTTTAAAAAATTACATTATACAAACTCACAAGGAACAGATTTAACTATTGAACTTCCAGAAGATCACATATGGCTTGGTGGTTCTGAAAAATGCAATTCTGGAATAGAGTTTAACGCTAATATGCCTACTGAAGAAGTATTTACATTACCTAAAAAGAATGGTGTTAATGGTACTGTTACATCCTCTAAGCCATTAAGTTATAGTGGTAATTTAATTAATAATTTCTCATTAACTTTTAAAGATGGTAAAGTAGTTGATTATAAAGCTGAAGAAGGCTATGATACCTTAAAAGAATTATTAGAAAGTGATGAAGGTTCAAAGTATCTAGGTGAAGTTGCTTTAGTACCTTTTGACTCTCCTATATCTAATTCAAATATAATTTTCTATAATACTTTATTTGATGAAAATGCAGCTTGTCATTTAGCTTTTGGTAAAGCATATCCAACATGTATAGTTAATGGTGATAATTTAACTACTGAAGAGTTAATTAATAAAGGAGCTAATGACTCAATTATTCATGTTGACTTTATGATAGGTACAAAAGATTTAGATATTACAGGTATTACTTCAGATAATAAGGAAATGAAGATATTTACTAAGGGTAATTGGGCATTCTAATTAACTAAAAAACTACTATAAGCCCTAAATTGAGTAATAAAAATGTAAAAATATATAAGAAACTCCTATGGTAGTTTCTTATATATTTTCTTATAATGTTTTTATTTATATGAATCTACAATATATTAATTTATATTAAATCTTCTAATGTATATTTTGAAAACTCATTAATAAACTTATTTTGTGCATTATTCATTATTCTTTTTATCTTACACTCAGATATCATATACTGGCATACCTCATCTTTATCAAAACACTCAAATATACTTAAGTTTTTTTCTGTTATTTTAACTATATCATATATATTTATATCTTCTGGCTCTATGTTAAGGATAATCCCACCATATCTTCCCTTCGTGGATAGAATCACTCCACTTTTCGCCAGTTTCCAGACTACCTTTCTTAAATGACTAATAGGTATTTCTAATTCATTGGATAAATCTTCTACTCTAAAAAATTTATTTCTATTCTTTGCTAAACAAATTAAAACTCTAAATGAATAATAAGTAAACTTAGATAAATACATATAATATTCCCCCATTATCACAATATAGATAATTCTTAAGTTATAGGCAATTTAAATTCATTCAATTGTTTTTTGGACTTTCTACTTATAAAATAAAACCTCCCGAAAACATTATTAATATAATTTTTTCAAGGAGGTTATTCATTAACTAAATATTAAATTTTTGACTCTTAACTTTATAATTAATTGTCTTCACTTCTTGGATTATTTTTTCCTAATTTCCTAGATTCCTTTGAATAACCAACTTCATCAGCTGTTTCTACTTTCATCTTTTTTAATTCTGCTTTTGTCTTTTGTCCAGCTTTCTTATTTTTCTTTGAATTTTTATTATTTTTATGAGACATAAAAACACCTCCAATTATAGTTTTAATTGATAAGGTATTTTTTATTCTAGGAAAAAGTTACTATTGTTACAGCTCTTCCATTAGATATTATAGATTTTTTCTAATCTATTTCTTATTTCTTTTATAAATTCAGCTGAATTACTTACCTTAATATTATCTAATTCAGATAATAAAGCTAAATCTTTAGTCATAACTCCTTCATTAATTGTTTTTATAGAAGCCTTTTCTAAATTATTTGCAAATTCAATTAACTCACTATTATTATCAAGTTCTCCTCTTTTTCTCAAAGCTCCTGACCATGCAAATATAGTTGCAATAGAATTAGTTGAGGTTTCTTTGCCTTCTAAATGATTATAATAATGTCTTTGAACTGTTCCATGAGCAGCTTCGTATTCATAATAACCTTCTGGGGAAACTAAAACTGAAGTCATCATAGCTAAAGATCCAAAAGCAGTAGCTACCATATCACTCATTACATCACCATCGTAATTTTTGCAAGCCCATATGTAACCACCCTTTGATTTTATAACTCTGGCTATAGCATCATCTATTAATGTATAGAAATATTCTATATTAAGCTCTTCAAACTTCTCTTTATATTCTTTATCAAATATTTCTTGGAAAATATCTTTAAAAGTGTGATCATATTTTTTTGAAATAGTATCCTTTGTTGCAAACCATAAATCTTGTTTAGTATCTAATGCAAAATTAAAACAACTTCTTGCAAAGCTTTCAATAGATTTATTTAAGTTATGCATTCCTAAAACTACTCCATCTCCATTGAAGTTATGAATTAATTCTCTCTTTTCTTCACCATCTTCATTTGTAAATACAAGTTCTGCTTTTCCTTTGCCTTCAATTTTCATTTCTACATCCTTATAAACATCTCCATAAGCATGTCTTGCTATTGTTATTGGCTTTTCCCACGTTCTAACATAAGGTTTAATAGAGTCAACTATAATAGGTGCTCTAAAAACTGTACCATCTAAAATAGATCTTATAGTTCCATTTGGACTTTTCCACATTTCTTTTAAATTATATTCTTTCATTCTAGCAGAATTTGGAGTAATAGTTGCACATTTCACTCCTACTCCATATTTCTTTATAGCTTCTGCAGCTAAAATAGTAACTTCATCATTGGTTTCGTTTCTATACTCTAATCCCAAATCAAAGTACTCAGTTTTTAAATCAATAAATGGATATAACAATTCCTCTTTTATAATGCCCCATAAGATTCTTGTCATTTCATCTCCATCCATTTCAACTAATGGATTTATCATTTTAATCTTTTCCATTATTAGCCCCCTTATTTAACTTTTTTGTTAAATAAATTATACCTTATAAGATAGTCTTTTACAATTATCTTTTACATTCTAAAAGAATATACTAATAAGAATTATTGCAAAAGTAATCTGAGCAACTCCAACTATTCCACCATAAGCCATAGCTTTAGGTCCTTCTTTTACCAAATCTGAAATTTTAACTCTCATTCCAATACCAGCAAGAGCTATTATTTCAAAATTCCCACTAATCCACTTAAATCCTTTTGAAATTGGTTGTGGAATTAATCCAACTGTATATAATACACAAATAATAAAGAATCCAGTTATAAACCATGGAATATTTATTTTTCTTTTTTTATTAACTTTAATTTTATTATCACTTTCTTTTATTTCTTTAGTACTATTTAAATATATTTTTTCATATACTAAAACTACTGCCACAAGCATTATTATTCTTATTATTTTAAAAACAGTAGCTAACTTCACTACATCATCAGAAACAAATTTTGCTGATCCTATTACTTGACCTACAGATTGAAGGACTCCTCCCATCATTGCAGATGTTTGTAAAGTTTCATGATTATATAATACTAATGTAATTGTTGGCAATAAAATCATAAGTATTGTTCCAACAACATTTACTATAGTTATAGAAATAACTTTATCAGAGTCTTTTGCCTTTATTACAGGTGCAGTAGCTCCTATGGCAGAAGATCCACAAACTGCATTTCCAGAAGCCATAAGCAAACAATATTCTTTATTGAAACTTAACTTTCTTCCCACCCAATAAGCTAATAATAGCGTTAATGTCATTTGTAAAATAATAAAAATAAGACCACTAAATCCTAGTGATAATATTTCACTTAAATTTATATTTGCTCCCATTAAAACTATTGAGTAGTTTAAAAGATCCTTTTCTGCAAATTTAGTTCCTTTATCATACTTTTTTTCTTTAAAGAAAGTATTTCCAAGAAATATTCCTATAAATATTGCAAAACTTGCAGCACCAACTGTTGAAAAATTATTTCCTAGTACTTCAGCTACTATTCCAATAATAATACAAACAATTATACCAGGTAAAACATTCCTTATTTTATTCAAACTAAACACCTCTTTATTTATCAATTATTTACCTGAAAATTATTATATATATTATTTGCTTAAAAGAAAAATATTATTATATTATAATTATAATAACTATTTACTTATATATTTCTTTGAATATTCAATAAAGGCCTTCATATTATTTGAAACAAATTTATCACTATGTAAAATTAAAAATAAATCCCTTTCTATCCTACCTTCATTTAACCTAAACATATAAAGCTCTTTACTTTTAACTTTATCTTTTACTACAGTATATGAAAGACATCCTATACCTAAGTTTGCTTCTACAGTTTTCTTAATTGCTTCAGTGCTTCCTAATTCTAGAAAAGTATTAAACTTTATTTTATTTCTCTTAAGAAATTGCTCTGTGTGTTCTCTTGTTCCACTTCCAACTTCTCTCATAATTAATTTTTGCTTTTCAATTTCTTTTCCTTGAATTTCTTTATATTTCTTTAGGCTATTTTTTTCTCCACAAATAAATACTAATTCATCCTTCCATATAACTTCTTTTGATATTTCTTCAGAATTAATCTCCCCTTCAACAAAGGCGAAATCAACTTTATTTTCTAATATTAACTGTTCAATATGTTTTGTATTTTCAATAATTAATGATATTTCTATATCCTTAAATTTGCTTGAAAATTCCTTTATTATTTCTGGTAGTATGTATATACCTATGGTTGTGCTTGCACCTATTGTTAATTTTCCTTTTTCATTTAAATTTATATCTCTAATAGTTTTTACACTTTCATCATATAAATTTAATATTCTTCTAGTATAATTTAAAAAAGCTTCTCCCTCATGAGTTAAGTATAATTTTTTCCCTATTCTATCAAATAATTTTACTTCTAATTCTAATTCTAATTCATTTATACTTTGACTTATTGAAGGCTGGCTAATATACATTTCTTTTGCAACCTTTGTCATATTTAAATACTTAGCAGTTTCATAAAATATCTTAAGCTTTCGAAAATTCATGTTTTGTTTACCTCTTTATATAGTAAAAACTCAGCAAAGGCTGAGTTTTTACTAAATTTATTTAATTTATTTATTTACATCTTCATATTCAACATCAATAACTTCTCCAATAGTATTATCAATATCACTTATTTTACTATCATAGTTTGATTTATATTCATTAGTATACTTACTATTGGAGTTAGTACTTTTCCTTCTATCTATATAACCTTTAACTTTAAAAATTATATAAATTACTACTAAAACTGGAATTAAATAAACTAAAAGACTAATTGCTAAATATCCCACTATACCAATTACTAATATAGAGCCAACAATATATAACCACGTTTTAATTTTATCATTCATTTTAATTTACCTCTTTATTTTAATAATATTATTTTTCTCCACCTTGGAGTTATTATACCATAGGCAAATTATTATTTCAACAAGAGATATATAATATTTCTTTAAAAGGTTATAGATACTATTTATTTCATTTTTAATTTCCCCATATAAATAATAGTAATTTAGCAATCAACATCAATACTATCATAGTAACAAATACAACTGGTAGTATAACAAGATATTGAGAAATCATTATGGAAACTAAATCTTTAAACCTAGGTTTTTCATTAAATTCATTCTCTTTATTTTGTCTTACTACTTTATTTATATTTTCTTTTTTATTATTAAGTCTAAACATTCTTTCTCCTTCATTTACACTAAATGACAAGCTACAAAATGTTCTCCACCAACATTTTTATATTCTGGTTCTATTTCCATGCATCTTTTTTCTGCATATGGACATCTTGTATGGAATTTACATCCCTTTGGTGGATTTGAAGGACTTGGTATATCACCTGTAAGTATTATTCTATTCCTCTTAACTGTTGGATTTGGTATAGGTATAGCAGAAAATAATGCTTTTGTATATGGATGTAATGGATTCTTATATATTTCTTCTTTCGGCGCCTTTTCAACTAGATTTCCAAGATACATTACTCCAACTGATGTACTTAAATGTTCAACAACTCCTAAGTCATGAGAAATAAACATATAAGTTAAGTCCTTCTTTTCTTGTAAATCAGATAAAAGATTTATAATTTGAGCTTGAATAGACACATCTAAAGCTGATACTGGTTCATCTAAAACCATAAAAGATGGATTTAATGCTAATGCTCTTGCAATACCAATTCTTTGTCTTTGTCCACCTGAAAATTCATGTGGATATCTATCTATTTGATATTCAGCCAAACCACATATCTTCATAGTTTCAAGTACAACATCTCTAATATCTTTTTTAGAAACAATCCCATGATGAATAAGTGCTTCTCCAATTGATTCACCAACTGGCATTCTAGGATTTAATGATGAATATGGATCTTGAAAGACAATTTGCATATCTGTCCTTAATTTTCTCAAGTCATTTTTCTTTAAAGCATGTATATCCTGTCCCTTATAGAATACATTTCCTGCAGTTTTATCCAAAAGTCTTAGTATTACTCTTCCTGTTGTACTTTTTCCACAACCCGATTCTCCTACAATTCCTAGAGTTTCTCCTTTTTTAATAGAAAAGCTTACACCATCAACAGCCTTAACATTACCAATTGTTTTTTGCATTATTCCACCCTTAATAGGGAAATATTTCTTTAAAGATTCAACTCTTAAAATTTCTTCATTCATTCTTATTCCCCCTCATATTTAAAACATGCTACTTTATGGCCATCTTCTATAAGTTTTAACGCAGGTTGACCTGATTTACATTTATCAAAACAAAATTCACATCGTTCACTAAAATAACAATTTTCAGGCATCCCTATAGGACTCGGAACTTGTCCAGGAATTGAATAAAGTCTATCTTGATACTGATTTAATATAGGTTTTGATTTTAATAGACCAACTGTATATGGATGACTTGGATTACTAAATATAGCATTTACAGGTCCTTCTTCTATAACTTTTCCAGCATACATTACAACAACATAATCAGCCATTTCAGCAACAACACCTAAATCATGAGTTATCAATAATATTGCTGTATCCATTTTTTCTTTTATGTCTCTCATTAAGTCTAAAATTTGAGCTTGAATTGTAACATCTAATGCAGTTGTTGGCTCATCTGCTAACAATAATTTCGGATTACAACTTAAAGCCATAGCTATCATTATTCTTTGTCTCATTCCTCCACTTAGCTCATGAGGATATCTATCAACAACTTTTTCAGCATCAGATATTCCTACTAAAGATATCATTTCAATAGCTACTTTTTTTGCTTCTTCTTTATTAACCTTTCTATGTAGCATTACTGATTCCATTATTTGTTTACCAACAGTAAATACTGGGTTTAAAGAAGTCATAGGTTCTTGAAATATCATTGATATTTCATTTCCTCTTATACTTCTAATTTCATCATCTGAAAGTTTTAATATATCTTTTCCATTATAAATAATCTCGCCATCAACTATTTTGCCTGGAGACTCAACAAGCCTCATTAAGCTCATAGCAGTAACACTTTTCCCACATCCTGATTCTCCAACAACGCAAACTACTTCACCTTTTTTAATCTTAAAACTTACATCATTAACTGCCTTAACTGTACCAGCTTCTGTATAAAAATAAGTTTTTAAATTCTTAAATTCTATTAAATCCTTCATAATCTCCCTCCACTACTTCTTTAGTTTTGGATCAAGAGCATCTCTTAAACCATCGCCTAATAAGTTTATAGCCATAACAGTTAAGAAAATACATACTCCTGGTGGTACCCAAAGCCAAGGTCTTTGCATTAAATCTATAAAATTATTTACAGATTGTATCATGTTTCCCCAAGAAGCAGCTGGTGGCGTTACTCCCATTCCTAAATAACTTAATGCTGATTCTGTCATTATAGCAGAACCTATGCTTAATGTTGCTGATACTATTATTTGTGGTATTACATTTGGAATTAAATGCTTAAATATTTGTCTTGAGTCTCTAAGCCCTAAGGCCTCTGCAGCCTGCATAAATTCTTGTTCCCTTAATGATAAAATTTGTCCTCTAACAAGTCTAGCTATGCCTGGCCATGATAAAACTCCAATTATTAACATAACATAAAATATTCTTATATCTGCTCCTATATTTAAATCTGACATTATAGCTCCTAATATGATTAATATAGGTAAAAATGGTATACATAAGAAAATATCAACTACCCTCATAATTATTGTATCAACCCAGCCTCCATAATATCCGGCTATAGCACCTAAAGCTCCACCTATAATTATTTCTATAATAACAGCTACAAAACCAACTAACAAAGATATTCTTCCTGCATACATAAGTCTAGTTAATATATCTCTACCTAATATGTCAGTTCCTAATAAATAATAAGAACTAGGAGGTTGTTTTTTCATAGCAAAATTCATTGTATCAGAAGTATACGGAGTAAAAAATGGTCCTAAAAATGAAAATAAAACCATAAAAATTAATATTCCAAGTCCAACCATTGCTAACTTATTTTTTTTAAGTCTTCTAATAACCAATCTCCACGGAGATAATGATTGTGATTTATCTATAACTACTTCTTCCAGCTTATTTTTTTCTAATTTAGTACTCATAAACATTACCCCCTATTTCAATCTAATTCTAGGATCTACCAATGCATAAGAAATATCAGCAATTAAGCTTCCTGCTAAAGTAAGTAAAGCAACTAACATATTAAAAGCCATTAAAAACGGAAAATCTCTTGCATTCAAACAATCAAAAGCTATTTTTCCAATTCCTGGCCAAGCAAATATTGTTTCTGTTATCATAGCTCCAGTAAATAAACCTGGCAATGATAATCCTAATATTGTTACAATTGGAATTAATGCATTCCTTAATGCATGTTTGTAAATAACTACAGATTCCTTTAATCCCTTAGCCCTTGCTGTTCTTATATAATCTTGTCTTATAACTTCTAACATACTTGTTCTTGTGTACCTAACTAGTGAACCTACTTGTGTAACTGTAAGTACTAAGAATGGCAATGCCATATGATATAATACATCAAGAAAATATTTGATTCCTGTAGCAGAACTTCCAGTAGTGGTCATTCCACCTACCGGGAAAATTTTAAAATCAAAAGCTAATAGTTTTATGAACATAAGTCCTAAGAAAAAAGAAGGAAGTGAAATACCAATTAATGCTAAAACCGTGAAAAATCCATCCACAAATGAATATTGTTTTGTAGCTGAAACAACTCCTATTGGAACGGCAATTATAATACTAGCAATTAAAGATGCTAAAGCTAGAAAAAATGAGTTCCATACATAAGTATTTATTACACTAACAACAGGTTGTTTAAACTTTAATGAATCACCAAAGTTTCCAGTTGCAGAGTTTTTCATCCATGTAAAATATCTAGTTACTACAGGTTGATCTAAACCCATACTTTCTCTAAGCTCTTGTTTTTTTGCTTCAGTCATATTTGCATTTCCTTTACTACTAACATAATCTCCAGGAGCCTTTGCAATTATAAAAAATACGATTACAGATACTCCAATCAAGACTATTATCATTTGAAGAAATCTTCTAACTATATAAGTAATCATTTTTTCTCCTTTCCATATTAATAGTGCTTAGCCTCTTAAAGACCAAGCACTATTTAAATTTATTCTAAAGTTAATTTATAAAGACTTTGAGTGAAATCTTTATAAGGAGTTATTTGATCTTCAAATCCCTTAACTCTTGAGTTAACAGCCCACATATCTCTTCTTTGATATAAGAAGATATATGGAAGATCTTCATTTAGAACTGTATATAATTCTTTATATATTTCTTTTCTCTTTTCAATATCTGTTTCTCTTAGTCCCTTAGCTAATAATTCATCAACCTTAGCATTTGAATATGAAATCTTATTTTGTGCTCCATCAGTACCGAATACGCCAGTAGCATCTGCTGCAGGTGTTAATCCCCAAGCCATAAAATACATTTCAACACTTCCATTATCAACTTTTTCTAGAACAGCATTAAAGTCCATTTGTTCTGCTTCAAACTTAACACCTATTTCTTTATAGTTAGCTTGAGCAACAGGAATTAATGCATCATTAACAGGATTTGGGCTACTTGCAGTAAATTTAATTTCAAGTTTAACGCCATCTTTTTCTCTTATTCCATCAGCTCCAACTTTCCAGCCTGCTTCTTCTAATAATTCAATAGCCTTATCTTTATTAAATTCATAAGCATTGTCACCTTTATAGTATGCCCATGATAATTTTGATTGAGGGACATTAATAACATCTGCAAATCCACCAGCATAAACTGCATCAACAACTTCTTTTCTGTTTAATCCATATGCTAATGCTTGTCTTACTTTTTGATCTTGGAATTTAGGATTTTTAAAGTTAAATCCAATATATCCATATCCATTTGTAGGGAATATATGTAAATCTATAAATTGAGCATCCTTTAGAGCTTGAACATTGTCTTGGTTAACTGTTACCATATCCATGTCAATTTCTCCAGTTTGAAGCATTTGCATTCTTGTTTCTTCAGAAGTAACTTTATAAATTAAATTCGGTATTTTGGGTTCTCCTTTATGATAGTTTTCATTCGCAACTAAATCAACTTCTTGACCAGCTACAGTTTTAACTAATTTATATTGTCCAGCTCCAAGTGGAGTCTTGTGGAATCCTTTTATATAATCTAAGTTACCTTGTTTATAATCTTTACCATAATATGCTTTAGATAAAATACCTGCACCAAAATCATATATTGCGTCTGCATTTGGTTCTTCTAGTGTAAACTCAATAGTTTTATCATCTACTATATTTATACCTTCAATGGTTGATGCAGTTCCTTCTTTATATGCTTTAGCACCTTTAATCTTTGTTGAATTTACAAAATCTGTCGGACCATCATAAGTTGCATCTGATCCAACTGTATATGTAAAAGCAACATCCTCTGTAGTTAATGGTGAACCATCAGAGAATTTTAAACCTTCTTTTAATGTAAATGTGTATTTTAATCCATCATCTGATATTGAATATTTTTCAGCAAGAGCTTCTATAGGCATACCATTTTCATCAGCAGTTAGCATTCCTTCAAATATAGTGCTAGTTACATATACATCATATGCTGATTCTGCATATAGTGGATTAAATACCTCTTCTGGAGCATCTATACCAATAACTAATGTATCTTTTCTTTCTGATACTGGATTCTTACTAGGATCAGAAGCTTTAATATATCCTTCCACAGCACTTTCTGTATTTTCCGTTGTTGTAGGTGGTGTTTCTACTTTTTTACATCCACCAAGTACTAACATTCCAGTTAAAGCTAATGTTAATACTGATATCATTTTCTTTTTCATTAATATTTCCCCCTTTTGTTATTACTTTATTAATTGTTTATATTAAATATAAAAATAATATTTTCTCTATTATTAACCCCCTTTATTACTAATAAATTATCTCATCCATATAAATCCGTCTTATATGAACATTTTTCTTTATAATGTGTTTAATTTATATATATAAATATACAAATTAAACACAACAAAATAAAATTGAGATTTCTTACTACTCCCATAAAGGTATAAGTATTTAAGCTCAACTTCATTGTTTAATTTATAAAAATAATACCTTATATGATAATCAATGTCAATATGTTTTTTCTGATTATTCATTTTTTTCTGTATTTTTTTGAACATATAGTAATATTAAGCTTATATATGCACTTATTTTATCAAATATGATAATTTTTTCTAAATTATCATTAATATATTATATTTAATAAATTCTATATATTCTTATTAAAAAATTATACTAATACTCTCTATAAGTACTAATTTAATATTTTAAAATTAATCCTAAAAATATAATAACTCAAAAAAAGAGCAACCTATTAACTAAGTTGCTCTATTATTAACATCAACATAATATTAAACTATATAAAACCTTTAACAATCTGTTGATAAAACTAAGTATCATATTTTTATTACTCTTCAATTGCTATGTTAAAATAAAATTAT
Source organism: Clostridium sp. SGI.024 (assembly GCF_050315195.1). Lineage (NCBI taxonomy): Bacteria > Bacillati > Bacillota > Clostridia > Eubacteriales > Clostridiaceae > Clostridium > Clostridium sp. SGI.024. The sequence continues at coordinate 36,308 of NZ_JBNPON010000005.1, forward strand.
TAGTAATTTTATTTCATTGCTTCTTCTACAGCAACTGCAACTGCAACAGTAGCACCTACCATTGGGTTGTTACCCATTCCAATAAGTCCCATCATTTCAACGTGAGCTGGAACTGAAGAAGATCCAGCAAATTGAGCATCTGAATGCATTCTACCCATAGTATCTGTCATACCATATGAAGCTGGACCTGCTGCCATATTATCTGGGTGAAGAGTTCTTCCTGTACCACCACCTGATGCTACTGAGAAGTATTTCTTTCCTTCATCTACACATTCTTTCTTATATGTTCCTGCTACTGGATGTTGGAATCTTGTTGGGTTTGTTGAGTTACCAGTGATTGATACATCAACTCCTTCATGATGCATTATAGCAACACCTTCTCTAACATCGTTAGCTCCATAGCACTTAACCTTAGATCTTGGTCCATTTGAATATGGTACCTCTCTAACTATTTCTAATTTGCTTGTATAGAAATCAAATTTTGTTTCTACATAAGTAAATCCATTTATTCTTGATATAATATATGCAGCATCTTTTCCTAAACCATTTAATATAACTCTTAATGGTTCTTTTCTTACTTTATTAGCTTTTTCTGCAATTTTTATAGCACCTTCTGCTGCTGCAAAACTTTCATGTCCAGCTAAAAAGGCAAAACATTTAGTTTCTTCTCTTAAAAGCATAGCTCCTAAGTTACCGTGTCCTAAACCAACTTTTCTATCATCTGCAACTGAACCTGGGATACAAAAAGCTTGTAATCCTTCTCCTATAGCTTCAGCTGCATCTGCTGCTTTTTTACAACCTTTTTTTATAGCTATAGCAGCACCTAAAATATATGCCCACATAGCATTTTCAAATGCGATAGGTTGAGTTGATTTTACTATTTCATAAACATCTATACCTTTTTCATCGCATACTGTTTTTGCATCTTCTATTTTATTCATTCCATACTTTTCTAATACAGGAATGATTTGATTTATTCTTCTTTCATAACTTTCAAATAATGGCATAATAATGTTCCCCCTTCAAATTATTCGTGTCTTGGATCTATAACTTTAACTGCTTCGTCAAATCTACCATATTGTCCTGTAGCTTTTTCCATTGCTTCATTAGCATCTATTCCCTTAGCAACCATTTCCATCATCTTTCCTAAGTGAACAAATTTATATCCAATAATCTCATCATTAGCATCTAATGCAATCTTAGTTACATAACCTTCTGCCATTTCTAAATATCTTGATCCCTTTGCAACTGTTCCATACATTGTACCAACTTGTGATCTAAGCCCCTTTCCTAAATCTTCAAGTCCAGCTCCTATTGGTAGTCCACCATCTGAAAATGCAGTTTGACTTCTTCCATATACTATTTGAAGGAATAATTCTCTCATTGCTGTATTAATAGCATCACAAACTAAATCTGTATTTAATGCTTCTAATATAGTCTTTCCTGGTAATATTTCTGAAGCCATAGCAGCTGAATGAGTCATACCAGAGCATCCAATCGTTTCCACTAAAGCTTCTTGTATTATTCCATCCTTTACATTTAAAGTTAATTTACAAGCTCCTTGTTGAGGTGCACACCAACCAACACCATGAGTTAACCCTGAAATATCTTTTACTTCTTTAGCTTGTACCCATCTTCCTTCTACAGGAATTGGTGCAGGTCCATGATTTGGTCCTTTTGCAACAACGCACATTTCTTCCACTTCTCTTGAATACATCATATTATATCTCCTCCCTAATTATAGATTACCACAGTCATTATACTTAAATATCCACAAAATATAGACTGCATTAATCGGGACAAAAATAAACCCATATGGTTATATTTGTCCTATCTATATAATAACAGATGAGTAAAGTCCTAACAATAACTTATGTCTAAAAAGTTAATTTTTTCTCCTATAAATATTCCCTCTTGATATTTGTATTTTTTTTTGTTATAATTAATCCTGCAGTAAGTCGGCATGGCGGAACTGGCAGACGCACATGACTCAAAATCATGCGGGAAACCGTGAGGGTTCGATTCCCTCTGCCGGCACCAATAACTATAAGAAATGGCTTTATCACTAGGTTTAACCACCTTTTGATAAAGTCATTTTTCTTTGTTTTGTACTTTATTTGGTGCTTCTAATAAAAAAGAGCTCTATTTCTAGAATTCTTTTATAAACTATAAATACTATTATCAAAATCCTTAAATATATTTTTACATATTAATATAGAAAACTCTTTTATTAAGTCTAAATATTCTACTAAATGATATGCTCTAATTATAAATGATATTTCATCTGGCTCTAATGTCCAATCAATATCAACTATAGATGAAACTTTTATAGCAATATTCTTTTTTAAAATACATTTATTATGTACAATTGAATTTCTAATTAGTCTCCAATTATCTAACTTTTTATATATTTTACTAATATCTAAATCAGGATAATTATACTTTATAATGTCAGTATATCTTCCTAAAGAACTTTTTTTTGACTCTTCACAAACAGACTTATATTTTAATAAACTACAAATCCCTTTTAAAAATTGCTCTAATGAACTAAAAATATGCACACATAGTAAATTATAATTATATTGTTGTATTATATCTTCATCAAAAAACATATAATCCTTAAGATTTTTACTTAGTTGAATTGACTTCCCATTACTAATTATTATATCACTATTAAATCTTGATTCATTAACAAAATCATATAACTTTGATTCAGTAAAAGCAATAATATACTTTGTCGACATCAACCCATTATGAAGACTATTTACTAGATCTTTTGCTTCACCCCTATAGTTCAATTTTGTAGTCATAATTAATACATCCCCCAATTTTAAACTTATTCTAAAACAATACCTATTATTAATATCTAATAATATAATTATATCACAAAATACACTTATTACCTTTTCATTTCTTAGTAATTTATGGTCTTATGTCAATATCTTGGACACAAAAAGTCAAACTTTTTTATAATGCACTTCTATCTAATAATTCACATTGATGTGAAGTCATGTAATTAATTGAAGAGTGTAGCCTTTTTCTGTTATACCACCTTCAATGTATTTAAATATTGCCATATTAGCTTCTTCAAAGGTACGGTATGTATTTCTGTAAATTTTCTCTTTTTTATTGAAGAGTGGAAAGATTCTATGCAAGCATTATCATAAGGGCAGACTTTCTTACTAAAGATTGCATGATATTAAATTCCTTACTTATTTCTTTTAAATCATTACTAGTATATTGGGATCCTAAATCACTATGAAATATTAATTGCTTATTTTTATCAAGAGATTGACTATAATAGGCATTCTTTAAAGATTTAACAACTAAATCATCATTCTTTTACCGAAAGCATAACCAATTATTTTCTTAGAATGTAAGTCAAGAACTGAATCCAATAGCACCAACCATCTTTGATAGTATGAATATATGTAATATAGCCTACCCATTTTTCATTAATAGATGTAGTTGTAAAATCTCTTCTTAAAACGTTTATAATCCTTCTGACACATTTTTATTTGAATGAGGCTTGTATTTTTCACAGTTATTGCATAAAGTTTGAGTTCTGTCATTCATTTTTGAACTCTTTTTAAAGATACATTAAAGCCTTCTTTTTCAATATATGATGAATTCTAGAAGCTCCATATAGACCTTTATGCTCTTTATATATTCTTTTAATAACTAATTTTAATTCCTCATTTTCTAGTTCTCTTAGTGATTTAGTTTTAGATTGAGATTTATAATATGTACTTCTGGCTACGCCTAGAACGTTACACATAATTTTAATATTATGTTTACTTTTATTACTATTTATAAATTCTATTACTTCATCTAATTTTTTGTTGCAAATATGGCCATAGCTTTTTTTAACATTTCATTTTCCTCTTTAATTCTTGCCATTTCTTTTTTCAATTCTTTAACTTCTTTCAATGTCATAACTTTATTTTCATCTACTTTAACTTCTTTTACATCTTTAATCCAGCCGTTAATTGTTGATTTTGCAATACCATATTCGCTACTTAGCTCAGCTAACCTCATTCCTGATTTATATAAATCAACTATCATGTTCTTATATTCTTAATCATATCTTTTGCTCTTACCCTTAATGGACACATCCTTTCTTAACTAAATATAATTTTACTTAGTTCGACTTAATATATCCACTACTTTATGCTAACACCATACACATTTAAAATTTCATTTAGCATTTTTATCTTCTATCTTTGAAGCAATTATCAATTTCATCAAACAAAATTTTGCTTATCTCTTCATATATTTCTACAACTAATGGTTCATGTTCTGTTTTATTATTTCCCAAATATGCAATTCCCTTACTACTAGCACTCTTCAATCCATTACTCCGATTTAAATTATCATTGTTAAATTTTAAAGTTGTATCTTTTTCATGCATAAATTTATAACTGTAATAACTTTCACAATACTCTACTCCTCTTTCTCTATATACTTTACTTAAGTCAGAATTCCATTTATATAATATGGGCGTTATATTCAAATATTTATTAGAAAAATCACATACACAATTATATTTTAATCTTATATAATTATCAGCTTCATCTAGAAATTTAAAAAAACCATTTATTCTATAACAATTTGATAAATCTACTATGTTTTGATCATCAATGATATTTAACAGCTCTCGTAACATAAAATATTTTGATTCTTTTATAACCCTAATAGTACATGTTCCATTTATGACATCTACAATATACTTATTATCATTACACTCAGAGTAAAAAGAATAATCTTCATTAATATTATGATGAGATTTAAAAAATTTCATATCTTTATCTAGTTTATTCTCTATTAGTTTAATATTTAAATCTATTATTGAATTAACTATATTTATTTCATATTGTTCACATCTAGATAATATAATATCCTTTAATGTATCACTATATTCTGCTAAATAACTGTCTTTTACTTCAAATGATAGTTTTTCTTCTTCTAATGTTAGTAATCTATTAAAGTGATATATTAAACTCCTACTAGCCATTTCCTTGTTAAACTTACAAAATATTTTTTCATTAATTATGGATGGTATTATTTCTTCCTTTAATAATTTTATTATAAATTTATTAATATACTCACTAGTAAAGTTTACTCCTGTACTTGTTATTCTTGTTATACCAAGAGCAATCATACTCTTTGTATCATTTACTTCAATAATATCATTACATATATTATTTTTAAATACAGGAATTATTGAATAGGAAATTCCTTTAAAGCCATCAGAGCAATATACTATTGCAAATCTAGCTAAATTTTCCAAATTAGCATCCATATATCTTTTTAATGATGTGTATATGAATCCATTAACACTTCTTATAATACTATTAACGAAGGTATACATTTCTTTATTTAAAATTTGATTATTAATCTTACTTATATTACCAATAATCTCATTCCAATGTTTATTCTGAATATCATTTAGTTCATTAATAATATTTTCAGATACTACTCTATCCCCTTCGTTAAAAATTACTGTATAGCTTTCTTTTTCTAAATCATTATATAAACTACTATGTATATATTTATAGTAAATTCCTTCTACCATTTTATCTGAATCTAAATTTACTAAGACAATAACTACAGGGACAACATTTGATTTGCAGTATTCCATAAAAGATTTCTTAAATGTGACTTTCTTAGAGTTAGTTCTACCTTTAACTTGAAGTTCTATTTTACCTATATCTATTCCCAATATTTGTCCTATTTCATTTTTTACATAAACATATCCATCTATAAACTCAGTTTTATCATTAGTATTTAAATCATATTGCAAATTATTATTAAGAAAAATTTGTTCAATACAATTTACTGCTTTTTTTTCCATCCAATCATTTTGTCTCATAACCCACCCCCCTCTTTTTATTTCCTCTATTTTAAAGCTAACCCATTACAGGTTAGCTTCTATATCTTCTACTCTTATTTCTACACTCATAAGTCTTGGTAATAATGAATCTCTTATTTGTATTAATGAGTCATTTTCAATATAATTTTATCTTAATATATTATCATATGATTCTATAACATCTTTAAACTTATTTAATAAATCAAATGATGGAACTAGAATATCCAGCATTTTCATAGTTGCTCCCGATACCTCCTTAAATGTTGATCAATTAGCAATACTTTCTATCTTTTCTTTATTATATTTAAGATAATAATAAACATAATTATTATTTATTATCTTCTCATTGCATACTATACTCTTGAATCCTTGATTAGTAGTAATATCATTTTCCGAAATAACTATATACCCAATCGGAGCTCTAGAACTAAAAAAACTGTACCTTTGTTCATTAATTTTGCACTTCACTTTTCTCTTTATTATCATTTTACATTATAATGCATTATTAAACATCATTTATCATAAAAACATTTTTTATAACTATCATTTACTTAAATTAAAGTGTTAATTTATCTTTTATGATTATTTTCATTACTAAATACACTCATTCTTTAAATATATAATCAAATACTATACATCTCTAATTAATCCTAGTTATTTTCACTAGAATATCTCGTTATTGCATTTTTAGATGCTTCATCTGCCAAATCATTATATATACCTTCATCACTATGTGCTTTCACCTTAATAAAATAAATATTTAATCTATTAAGATACTCTTCAATAAATCTAACATATTCTTGAGTATACCTATTCTTCGCCTGCCACTCTCCTGTTGCCCATAATGATATATTCTTTAAATCATGGTATATTGCTATATTCTTAGTACCTGACTCTTCAGCTTTTTTTGTGCAAGTTTTGTAGCTTCTAACTCACCTACAATATTCCATTAGTCCCACTCATCGTAACCAGCTTCATAAAACTCTTCATATTCAATCAAGTTATCTTTTAATACAATTACACCTGAACCATATATTTTATTTCTTTTGTCATAGCTCCCATCTATAAATGCAATATATTCAAAATTTCCACTAATTTTACTAGGTTCAATATACGATTTTGAACTTTTTACATTAACTTTACTTTTAATAGGTTCTACATCATATCCTATTTTATTAACCTTATTATCATTTTTACGAACTTTTTACACTTTTAATTTTACTTTTTCTTCAATTACTTTTTTATTTCCTTCTCGTAGATACTCTAATTTATGAAAATATAAAAAACCACCTTTTTCTAGTGTAAAATTATTTTGTACAGAAAACTTACAAAAGAAAGGTGTTTTTTATGATCAACGATCAAGAATATCTTACTACAGAATTGAAAAAAGCACTAGAGAAAATCATAATTTTATCTGCTCCTCACTTAAATAATGTAATTGCAATTGTTATTGGAATAATATGCTGTCAATCAGTTGTTTTATCTAAAATTTCTCAAGAGCTAAAAGATTCTTATTCACTAGGTACAGAAACAAGCAAAGTGAAAAAAATTCAGAGGCTTTTTAAGTAATAAAGTAATTAATTCTGAAAAGCACTATGAGTTTTTTGCATATAAGTTATTAAAAAAAATATAAATTTAGATCAAACTATATTTATATAATATTTGATCATACAACAATAGATGATAGGTTTGTAATACTGAAATTTTCATTAAAGGTAGGAAGATGAGCTGTTCCACTTTGGTTTAAGTTATTTAGATATAAAAAAGATGGGAATAAAGACTTAATTCATTTAAAGGAAGTAATTAAATTCTTACATAATATATTAACTACTTTATGGATTTAGTGTTACTATACTTGCAGATAAAGGATTTTAAAGTATTGATTTATTTAATTTCATAGACGAAGTTCTTCAATGTAAATACTGTATTAGATGTATAAAGGATTTGAGAATATCCATTGTCGGTAAAAGAAAAATAAACAAGCTGCTTGACATAATTCCAACAAAAAATTCTAAAAAGTATTTTTATGATATTAAAGTAACAGCTCAAGAATATATTTGTAACATGGCTGTATGCAAAGCTGAAGATGCTGATGATGTGTGGTTTATAGCTAATAATATTTCCGAGCCTTATGCAATAAAGGAATATAAGAAAAGATTTGATTTTGAGGAAATGTTTGGATATTTTAAAAGTAATGGATTTAATTTAGAAAATACGTGGAGTAATGATATTCACTATTCTAAGATGTTATATTTTGGTGGTTGTATAGCTTATTCTTATATAATTTTCCTTGGAGTTTCTTGTATCAAAGATAAGAAAAACAACTTATTAGGTGCAACCAAAAATCTTAAAGGAAAAAAAGTTAGAATTTATAGTTTATTTGCTACAGGAATTAAGTGGTTTAAAAGAGCTTACTATTCTTGCAGGAATAAATACTATTTAAAAGCCTGCTTTACTATATATCAATGATAATAACAAAATTGGTATTGAAAGAAGGTACATAGTCAAAATAGAAAATTTTGTTTACTTATTTATACTTAAATTCAATTAAAATTAATTTAGTTCCAAAAGTAAATTCCATAATAATTAAAAACTAAATTTATTATGGAATTTATTCAATAATTTTAATAATAACTGTCCGTAAGTCAGCATTTCACCCAAAATTTTTTCAGAACATGGTGCAAAATGTAGACTTCTAAATCTTGCAATTGTTGAGTGATCCGGAGCGGAAGCACCTTCTAATAAAAACATAAAATTGATATCTCTACGGCAAGCTATTTCAATATCACGTGAAGAATAAATTCCATTCATATAAGCATATAGCATAATTTTTAGCATTTTCATGGGCGATACTTGATTTTCTCTTATTCTAAAATAAGTAGAATATAGCTCAGTCAAATCCATCTCCTCCACAAACTGGCTTAGTAATCGCACAGAATCATTACTTGGAATTATGCAATCAATATCAAAAGGAAGTTTTAGTTGATAAACCTTTTGATTTAAAGTATAATTCTTTTGTAAAATTTTTGATTTTATCATAAATCCTAAACTCTTTGAGTTTGGGATTTATTTTTTATTAAAAAAAGGAGCTGTGCACTAATTTTTAGTGCAACAGCTCCTTTTAAATTAAATATATTATCAACATTATTTTAAAACAGAGCCTTTCTTTTAAATGCAAATAAACTTTCAGAATAGTTTTTTACTAAAATAGCTATTTAAAATTATATGCTTATTAACTAGCAGTAAGTTAAGGCCTGCTAACTCCCCCTTGATCAGAGCCTCCTTGAGATGACCCTTCTTGAGAAGAGCCTCCTTGAGATGATCCGCCTTCATTAGATCCTCCTTGAGTATCTCCTGATGGTGGGTTGGTGGAATCTATAGGTTTATTTGTTTCTTCTTCTTCCTTAGCTGGTTCTTTATTTTCTTCTTTAGTGTCTTCTGGTTTTGGTGTATTTTCTCCTGTGCTCTCTGATGGAACATCAGTTGTAGGAGTATCCGTTACTGGTTTATTTGTAACTGAATTATTTGGTGATGATGTATTTTGGTGATTATTAGATTGATTGTTATTTCCCTCTATGTAATTATTTTCATTTTCACTGTATGTATCTTCTTTTTCATCTTCCTCTTTACTTAATAATTCATTATACATTTTTTCATAATATGTTAGATCATCATCAATATTTGCTCCAGTAAAACTTAAATCTGCATTTGCATCTAATTCTTTTATTTTATCTTTTATCTCTTCTAATTTTTCTTTTTTATCCTTCTCTTCCTTTGTTTCTTTATTAGTTTCAATAGCTTTTGGAATTTCCTTATTTTTAGTAACCTTAAAAGCTAAATTTTTATTATTTAAATTATTGGAATAGATTGTCCCTGATACAAGTACTATAATTAATACCACTGTAAGTAATATACATATACCAAGCTTCATCTTAAAGTTATCCTTAATTAAATCAATAATATTTCTTATAAATTTCATATAAGCCTCCTATTCATTTTTCCATCCCTATACAGTATATTCTAACAATAATTATAATAATATACAAATACTATATGAACTATAAATAATCTTATCCTTAATAAAATTTGTTTTCTTATAAACTTAATTATTATTAATTAAGTTTATTATAAAGGAAAAAGTTAATAAAAAATATTTTTCATTTCAATTTTCCTTAAAATATTATACAATTTATTCTATTTATGGTAATATGTTATTATAATATTTTTCTGCTAATAATATCTTTGAAGATTTATGTGATAACTCAGATTTAATATTTAATTCATTTATAACTCCATACTTATATACAATTCTATCTATATCTTATTTAAAAATAAAAAATATAGATAAACATATTAAATATTATGATCTCTCCATAAATTATTTGCATGATACTGATATAAAAGAATTATTACTATTTTTGCATATAAATACTTCTTTAACCAAACTTGAAGTTTTTAAAATTGATGAATTGCTATATAGTAATATTAATAATTCCTTAAAAATCTTAACTTCTTATGATGGAATATATTCATCACAAGCTTTAATTACAATTGGTTATATCTATCAAAAATATTTACAATTATATAGTATAGCCATAGATTTATTTGATAAATCCTTATCTATATCTAAATCTGAAAATGAGAATAATACATATATATTAGGAAAATATCATATTGGTTGTACTTATATAGCCATGGGGAAAATCTCTTCAGGTATTGATATTTTAAAATTTATTTTAAAAAATAATAGTAATACTTTACCTAACATATTTAAACTAAAAATATATTCAAAAATTCTTGGATGCTTATATAAAATTGATTATAATTTTGATGAAGTTAAGATCTTGTTAGACAAATATAAGGATGCCATATATACTCTTGACTCTTATTATATAGATACTTATCTTGCTAGATATAACCTTTTTATTGTACATTACGGTATTTTAGAAAACAACAATACCTATAATAAAAAATCTTTATTTAATTTATTTTATTATTTAAACAATGCAAGTTATATTTATAAGAGTAATTTTTCTAAATTTGCCTTTATGGATTTTGAATATTGGCTAGAAATATCTTATGGTAATTTATATTTTTCTTTATCTAATTATGAGAAAGCTTTAATTCATCATAAAAAGGCTTTACTCTTTTCTGATAAACCTCATAATGAAGAAACTAGTAATTTATATAAGCTAATTTCTAATGATTATGAAAAAATATATAATTATAAGGAAGCTTTAAAATACTATAAAACTTACATAGATACATTAGATAATTACAAAAAATATAATAACAATGACTTATATATTAAACTTTTTGAAGAATATAATAAAAAGATTGTTTTAAATTCAGTAAATAATAACTTCTTTTCAAACCTTAATCACGAACTTAAGACACCAGTAAATATAATATATTCTTCTGTTCAATTAATGGGTTCATTAAAAGATAAAAATCAACATTCGCTTAAGGAATACTTTACTAAGTATGAAAAAAGTGTTAAACAAAATTGCTTACGTATGTTAAGGTTAATTAATAATTTAATTGATATAACTAAAATTGATTCAGGAATGACTAAACTTGATTTAGTATTAGTAGATATAATACCTTTTATTGAGGATTTAACTTTATCACTTATACCTTATAGTAAATTTAAAAATCTTAATATTATATTTGACACTAATGTAGAAAAACTTTATTTAAGAATAGATACCTATGCTTTTGAAAGAATTATTTTAAATCTATTATCTAATGCTATTAAATTCAATAATATTAATGGTAATATTATTGTAACGGTAAATGCTTTTGATGATAAGGTTTCTATTTCAGTAAAAGATACTGGAATTGGAATACCAAAAGGATATTCAGACTTAATTTTCAATAGATTTTATAAAGTAGATAATTCATTTTCTAGAAGAAATGAAGGAAGTGGCATAGGTCTTGCTATTGCTAGAGATTTAGTTGAATTACAAGGTGGTAAAATATCACTTAATGAAAATTATAACCAGGGAAGTGAATTTGTAATTACTTTTTCAAAGGTTAGCCAAATAGGAATTTATACAGATAAAAGCTATAAATACTATGTAGATGATGAAAAAATTCTAAGTGAATTATCAGATATATATGAATTATTTTAACAAATAAAAAGTTTATAAAATATATTTTTATATTTTATAAGCTTTTTTTGTGTATTTTTTACGAATTTTAGTAAATAATACTAATGTCTTTTATATATTATTTAATTTTTTAATAGGAGGTATATTAATGAAAAAGTTTGTATGTACTATCTGTGGTTATATCCATAATGGTGATACGCCACCTGAAATCTGCCCTATTTGTAAAGCTACTTCAGATAAATTTAAAGAAATCGAAAATGAAATGCCTTGGGCTGATGAACATAAAATTGGAACTATAAGTGATCTTGACTCTGAAGTATTAGAAGCATTAAGGTCTAACTTTATAGCTGAATGTACTGAAGTTGGAATGTACTTATCTATGTCAAGGCAGGCAGATCGTGAAGGTTATCCTGAAGTTGCTGAAGCTTACAAGAGAATTGCATATGAAGAGGCTGAACATGCTTGCAAATTCGCTGAAATATTAGGAGAAGTTGTGGCTGCAGATACTAAGGCTAATTTACAAGCAAGAGTTGAAGCTGAATATGGTGCTTGTGATGGTAAAAAAAAGCTTGCTGATTTAGCTAAAAAGCTTAATTTAGATGCTATACATGATACAGTACATGAAATGTGTAAAGACGAAGCTAGACATGGATGTGCATTTAAAGGTCTATTAAATAGATATTTTAAGTAAAGGAGTGAATACAATGCAATTAATAAATTGTAATGCAGTAAACTGCTCTCATAACAAAGATACACTTTGTTATTCTAACAGAATAAATGTTGTAGGAAAAAATTCAAATAAAGATTCTGATACCTGTTGTAGTTCATTTTTAGATAGCAAAACTTATGGTTCTTTAACAAATAATATTTTTGATGAAGGTAATCCTTGCAATTGCTTAGTTTGTAATGTTGAAAGTTGTAAATACAATGAAAATCAATTATGCTCTCTTGAATCCATAGAAGTTTCAGGTTATGGAGCTAATTTATATAGTGAAACAAATTGTAAAAGTTTTTGTAAAAAATAATAAAAACGAAAAATGATATCCTAAATTGGATATCATTTTTCATTAAGGGGATAAATAACTAATTGTTAAGCACTAACAACTATATTTATATATTACATTTAGTCTGTGGCAATTCTGTTACAAAATAACTAAGAAATTATTTCTTTTTCTTTACTAAAAAGTAATAAATATATTATATACATAAAATAGCAAAAATAACAATATCGCCCCCAGTATTATCCATAGTATTGAAATTATTAACTTTTCCTTACTCACTTTTCATATCCTTCTTATAATACTTAATAACATTTTTTAAAAATTTTATAGTTTGTATTGGAGCCTTTCCAATTGATGTTTCTCCTGCTAACAAAAAACCATCTACACCCTTATTAATAAATTCATATATGCTTTCAATTTCAGGTAAAGTTGCTAAATTTCCATCCTTCATACTATTTAATATATGTGTTGCAATAATAATCCTCTTATTTCTGCTCTTTACAATTTTTATGGCTTTTTCTTGTAAAAGTACAGATTCTAAAATCCCTGCTTCTGCAACTAAATCTCCTCTACCTATTACAACTGTATCTACAGCTGTAATAATATCATTAATATTATTTATTCCCTTTGGTGTCTCTATCTTAGCCCAAATATCATATTTTTTTTCTTCTTCCTTATATCCTATAAATCTTATTATTTCATCTATGTCCTGTTTTGACTCCACAAAGGATTGACAAATAATATCTAAATCATTATTAATTGCCCAAAGAATATTATCTTTATCTTTTTTATTAATAATTCTCTCATCATCATTTATAGTTGAAATATTACATCCCTTTCCAGCCCTTATTATTCCACCTTTCATTACTTTAGTTTTTATAATACCTTCCTTTACATCTAAAATATGAAAATTCATAGTATTATCTTTAATAGATATATTTTCTATTTTGCTTTTCTTTATCTTTTCAGCATTTATATTTAAAGGAATAAATTTTTTTTCTCCTAAAGCTTTATTATTTAAACTATTATAATAATCTTCACCACAAAAAAATACTTCTTGATCATTATAAACTTTATAAATATATTTTAGTTTTTTTGATATTCTTACTTTCTTTCCTGATAAATCAACAAGTATATGTATTTCACTATTTATACTCTTTGCATAGTTTATAACTCTTTCAAATTCATCTTTATTAAAATGTGCACAATTTAATCTTAGTGTATTTACTCCATTTTCTATAAGTTCTTTAATTACCCATTTATCCATTGTTTTAGGACCTACAGTAGCTATAATATCCATTTAATTCTCCTATTCATTGTTACTATTTATTTCTACTATAAAATCAACTATTTTATTACAAAGCAATTAAATATAATTCAACTAAGAATTATATTTAATAATTAAGCTAATTATTTTTTTTACTTTCTAATATATCAATTAATTCATTTGTATCTAATAAATTCTCTATTATATCCTTGTATTCTATTGGAGAAGAAACATATATAGCAGATGACTTTATATTTTTAATTAAATATAGGTGGCTACCATTTTTACATACTATATTTTCTAATCTACTTCCTATTATCTTTATTAATTTTTCTCCTAATATTTTAGAATGATCATCCTCATTAAAAAATATTTCACAAAAGGATGCTTCTTTCTTAAAATCTATTGCAAAATATAAATCTATATTAGTAACATTAGCAATTAATACTTTTTTTAATAATACTCTTCCATTATTTACATTATTTCTTTCTGTTAAATCTATAATAAAATGTCCTCTTTCTTTTAATCTTTCAGAAATAAAATTTAGAATTTTTTCACTATTTATATCAATTCCGTATTTCATTTTACCTCCAAAAATATTGTATTGTTATATCATTTTATTCTTCTTCTTATAAAATGTTCTAAAATCTTTAATAAGAGAATATGTTAATATAGAACTTTATCCCCTAGGAGGTTTTTATGAAGAAATTACTTAGTATTATTATATTTATTACTCTTACTTATTTTTTTACAAGTTGCACTTTTAATGAATCTCAATACATAAGACCTAGTTCTAAACCTAAAGTTGATTATTATACAAGTGAAATTAAAGATAAAATAGATGAAGATGAAGCTTATACAATTAGAATCTTTGATTTAAATTTATATAAATATTATGAAGTAAATGAAAAAGAACATAGTATTATACCTGAATTTATTGATTCTTTAAAGAAGGATAATTATAATGCTGAATTAGATGATGAATCAACTCCAGATTATAAAATAATAATTGAATTTTCCAATTCTAAATATGTTATCAATACCTTTAATGATAAATTAATATCTATTCATCCTTGGGATGGTGTTTATAAAGAAGATATAATTTCTATGGATGATGTTCCTGACTTTTATAATCTTTATAAATATTGTGAATATATAAAAAAGGTTTCAAGTGGCTTTGAGGGATAGGAGATAAATAGTATATTCCTTGCTCCGTCGCATGCGCTCCAAGTCGCCGTCACATACTATTTATCTCCTTCTCACGGAAGGTAATAATTCCTCATTTCATTCGGAATTATGAACTTTATTCATATGGTAAACTCTTTATAAATTGTTAAAAAATAAGATGTTGCAAATAATTGAATATTTTACAACACCCTATTTTTTTATTTATTTTTTAGTTCTTCTAACATCCTAAACACTCTTTTATTGTTTAATGGATGTATGAAATTAGGAGCAATTTCATTTAATGGTTCCAAAACAAATTCTCTTTCTTCCATTCTTGGATGAGGTATAGTTACATATTCATCAGATGTAACATAATCATCAAAGAAAATAATATCTAAATCTATTATTCTTGGACCCCATTTAATTACTCTCTCTCTTTTCATATCTTTCTCTATATTTAATAAAATTGTCATAAGCTCTTTTGGATTAAGAAATGTTCTTATTTCTATTGCTGTATTTTTAAAACTATCTTGATTTTCATATCCCCAAGGTTCTGTTTCAATTATACTTGCAATTTTTGTAACTTTAATTTCTTTAAATTCCTTAAGTTTATCTATAGATTTTTTAATATTTTCCTCTTTATTTCCTATATTACTTCCTATAGATATATATGCCTTATGCCATTTTCTGTAAATTTCTATTGCTGCAGTATCTAAATGTCTTCCAATTGGAGCCCAAGGTTTCTTAAGTAAAACTTTAACTCCATTTACTAAATTATAATTATTTAAAATATATTCAGCTATCTTTTCAGCTGCTGTTTCAATTAAATCATAACTTTCTCTTTGAAATTCTTTTTCTATATTATGACATAACTCACCATAATGAACAGATTTACTTAAATCACAACTTATAGCTGCCTCTCTTATATCTAGATCTAACTCTAATGAAAGGACAAACTTTTGCCCTAAAATTTTTTCTTCTTTAAATACACCATGATTTGCAAATATTTCTACATCTTTTAAATATAGTTTGTCCATAGCTATTCCTCTACTTTTTGCTTAATATTTTATCAATCATTACACAAGCTCTTTTATTTTCAAGAACATCATGTACTCTTACAATTTTACAACCCTTCATTATTCCTAATACAGTAGTAGCAATAGTTCCTTCTACTCTACTCTCTACAGGAAGGTTTAATGTTAATCCAATCATTGATTTTCTTGATGTAGCTAGTAAAACTGGAAAACCAATATTAACTATTTTTTCAAGGTTATTCATAACTTCTAAGTTTTCATCATAAGTTTTTGCAAAACCTATGCCTGGATCCAATATAATATTTTCTCTTTTTACTCCTGCATCTAATGCAATGTTTATACTATCTACTAAATCTTCTAAAACATTCTTCATTAAATTAGAATATTTTTTTTCTTCTCTATTATGCATTAAAATACATGGCACATCATATTTTGCTGCAACCTTAGCCATATTTCTATCTTTTTTAAATCCCCAAACATCATTAATTATATCTGCACCAGCTTTAATTGCCTCTTCTGCTGTTTTACTTTTATAAGTATCTACAGAAACTAAAACATCTAATTCATTTTTTATAGCTTTTATTATTGGAATAACTCTTTTTATCTCTTCTTCTTCTGATACATAATTTGCCCCTGGTCTTGTAGACTCTCCACCGATATCAATAATATCAGCACCTTCTTCTACCATCTCTTTAGCTCTTTTAACTGCTGCTTCAATATTATTATAATTTCCCCCATCAGAAAATGAGTCTGGTGTTACGTTTAATATCCCCATAACATATGTTCTTTCTTCTAAGTTAATTATTTTATTTCCTATCTTCATATTTCTCTCCCTTTTGCTAAATCTTTATGTCATTATTTTTTTTATCTTCCTTCCAATAACAATCTCTATATGCCTTGCAATTAAAACAGTTTCTTGAAAGTTTATCACTTTTGTGTATTATCTTAGATAATTCATCTTCACTTTCTCTTCTATGTTCTTTTACAGACTTTATTATTAGTGTCCTTTCTTCCTTATTAAAAGATGTAAACTGCAATAATTCTTCTGCTATTTTTGCACTTCCTATATGGTGATCTACTCCATTATTATACTCTAAAACTCTTCCTATGTCATGTAATAATGCAATTGCATAAATTATTTCTTTATTATAATTTAATTTATTTTCTAAAACCATAATATAAGCTATCCTAGCTACATCTAAGAAATGCTCTAAAGTATGGTTACAAAACTTTCTATCCTTTTCTAAATAGTTAAGTTCTTCTAACAAAGCTTTATACTTAGGATGATTTAAAATTATATTTACATTTTCCAATTTTTCACCTTCTATATACTTAGATTACTTAATAAAACTTATAACTTCTTTCCTTAAAGTATAATCATCTATAAAACACCCTCTATAAGTTGTAGTTACAGTTTTTGCTCCTGGCTTCTTAACCCCTCTCATAGTCATACACATATGCTCACCTTCAATAACCACCATAACACCTTTAGCATCTAAATATTTCATTATTGCATCTGCTATCTCCGCTGTAAGCCTTTCCTGAAGCTGTGGTTTCTTTGAATATACTTCAACACATCTAGCTAATTTTGATAATCCTGCAACTTTTCCATTTGGTATATATGCTATATGGGCTTTACCATAAAAAGGTACAAGGTGATGCTCACACATTGAGTAAAAAGTAATATCTTTTTCTAGAACTAAATCATTTCCTTCAACAGTAAATGTTTTAGATAAATCACTTTCAGCATTTTTACCTATTCCAGAAAATATTTCTTCATACATTCTTGCTATTCTATCAGGAGTTTCTAATAATCCTTCTCTATTTGGATCTTCCCCTATTCCCTCAATTATAAGTCTTACACCTTCTTGTATCTTATCTTTATCTATCATTTATGTTCCTCCTAATCACCAATTACTAATTCATATTTTTCTCTTATGCTTATAGTTAGTTTCTTTTCCGAAAAAATTTTATCTTCAATTTTACTTATTCCCATTATACCTAATAAACTATTTGTAACAAATACTTCATCAGCATTTAATACATCCTCTAAAGTAATTTCTTTTTCAATTACATCAAATTCATTTATAATAAACTTTCTAACTACTCCTGGAAGTAATCCACTTTCAACCTTTGGTGTATATATTTTGTTTTCTTTTATAATAAATATATTTGATGCACTTCCTTCTGTTACAAGTCCCTTTTCGTTTAAAAATAATACCTCATCATATCCCTGTTTTGTAATATTTTCTCTTTCAATAATATTTTCCAAATAATTAATTGACTTTATATAAGTTAATTTAGACTTTGAATTTCTATATACATTAGAAAGCTTTAAGGAAAAACCCTTCAAATAATCTCCTGATTTATATTTATTTTCACGTACTTCTAATACCAAATTTCTTTTAGACACAACTATTTTTAGTACACAATTCTTTATTGAATATTTTTCTATTAAATTTAATATATCCTCAATTAAAATTTCATCACCTAACTCTAAAATTCTGATACCTTTATTTAATCTTTCAATATGTTCTTTTAAAAATATAGGCTTACTTTTAACTAAAATTGTTTCGAATACTCCTCTTCCAAAAAAGTATCCATCATCTAAAGTTATTTTTTCTTCATTAAAAATAATATTTCTCATTATAGCACCCTCATTAAAGCCTTTGCTTTATCTAAAGTTTCATTATATTCATCTTCTTCATTAGAGTCATATGTAATGCCTCCACCCACTCCAAAATAAGCTTTATTATCTTTTTTAATTATTGTTCTAATTGCAATATTAAAATCAGCATTTCCTCTAAAATCAAAGTATCCAATAGATCCGGTATATATGTTTCTTTTCAAAGCTTCTAGTTCTTCTATAATTTCCATAGCTCTAATTTTAGGGGTTCCAGTTATAGATCCTCCTGGGAAACATTCCTTAATACATTTTATAGCAGATACTTCATCCTTAAGTTCACCTTCAACTGTTGAAACTAAATGAAATACTGTAGCATAAGTTTCAAGTTTAAAAAGCTCTGTTACTTTAACAGAATGATGTTTACAAACCTTACTTAAATCATTTCTTTCTAAATCAACTACCATTAATAACTCTGCCTTATCTTTTTCGCTATTTAAAAGCTCTAAACTATTTTTAATATCCTCTTCCTTAGTTTGCCCTCTAGGTCTTGTACCTTTAATTGGTCTTGTTACAACCTTTCTATTATTAACTTCAAGAAATCTTTCAGGCGAAGAGCTTATTATTTGAAAATCATTAAAATTCATATACGCAGAAAATGGTGCTTTATTTATGCTTCTAAGCTTCTTATATATTTCAAAGGAATCTTCAGTGCTTTCTGTATAAAATCTTTGAGTCATATTTGCTATATAAACATCTCCACTTATTATATAATTTTTCAATTTAGTTATAGCTGATTTATAATCTATTTTATTAAAATTAGAGACAAACTCCTTTTTTATACCTTCTACTTTATTTTCTTCTATTTTTATACTATTCTTTATTTTGTCCATAATTAAGTCAATTTCTTCTTCACTACCCTTTAAAGAAGTTATATATTGCTTATTATTATGTAAATCAAAAATAATAATATTATTGTAAAAAATAAATTTTATATCACTAATATTAAAATCATCAAGACTTGTATCTGGTATATCTTCTAATATTCTACATACATCATAAGATATATATCCTATAGCACCTGATATAAATGGAATATTACTATAAATTTCTTGTGGAATCTTGTATTCTTCAATAAGCTTTTCTAAAACATCAAAGGGTTCTCCTGAAACTTCTACATTGTCTATAAAACTATTATTACCTCTAGCTTCAAAAGTCATAAAAGGATTTATTCCTATAAAAGAAAACTTTGATAAATTTTTATCTTCCTTTGAGGAATCTAATAATATAGTGTCTACTTCATCCTTAAACATATTATATACTTCAAGAGGATTAAAATTTATTTTTACTTCTCTAACTTTAATCATTTCCATCCCCCTTAAACTTTTTAGTTATATCAATAAAGTTCTTTAAAAGCTTATGTCCATCCTCAGTCATTTCAGCTTCAGGGTGAAATTGCACTCCAAAAATAGGATATTTTTTATGTCTAACTCCCATAATAACATCATCTTTAGTATAGCTAGTTACTTCTAAATCCTCGTTAATATTTGCTTTATCGATTATAAGTGAATGATATCTTGTAACCCTTAATGGATTATTAATCCCTTCAAATAAATCTTTATTTGTATGATTTATGTAACTTATTTTACCATGTACTGGTTCTTTTCCTTTTATAATTTTACTTCCAAAATAATGACCTATACATTGATGTCCTAAACATATGCCGAGTATTGGTTTTATTCCCTTAAAATTATGTATAATATCTAATGATATTCCTGCTTCTTTAGGAGATTTTGGTCCTGGTGAAATTATAATTCCATCTATTTCCAAATCTTTAATTTCATCAATTGTTATTTTATCATTTCTGTAAACTAATACTTTTTCACCCAATTCTTCAATATATCTTACTAAATTAAACACAAATGAATCATAATTGTCTATCATTAAAAGCATTTTTACCTCCAGGTTTTGTGTTAAAAATAATATATATGTGTTAAAATAATTTTAATGTATAAATTATATCATAATATTTTATTTTTTTGAAAGGAGATAAGAATGTTTAAATGTGATTTCCATACTCATTCAATTTGCTCTGATGGGAGATTTACCCCTAAAGAAATAATTAAAATGGCTGAAAAAAGAAATCTTGACTATATTTCTCTAACAGATCACGATACCTTAACTGGTATAAATGAAGCAATCTTAGAAGCAAAAAAAATTAATATAAACTTTATTCCTGGAATTGAATTATCTACAGAATATAATGGAGAGTCAATTCATGTTTTAGGATTTTTTAATAAAGAAGATTATAAAAATCCTAAATTAAATAAATTTTTAGATGACCTTAAAGAAAAAAGAATTACTAGAGCTTATAAGATAGTTGAAAACTTAAAAAACTTACATAATATAGAATTAGATATAAATAAAGTTTTGGCTAATGGTAAAGATACTATTGCGAGACCCCATATAGCAAAAGCAATTATAGATGCAGGATATAACTATGATCATGAGTATATTTTTAAAAACTTTATAGGAAATGATTGTCCAGCTTATATTCCTTCCACTAAATTATCTACACAAGATGGAATTAAACTTTTAAAGGAATTTAATGCATTAGTTTTCTTAGCTCATCCAATATTAGTAAAGAAAACTTCCCTTAAAGAATTAATAAATCTTGGCTTTGATGGTATTGAAGCAATTTATTATAGGAATAGTGAAACAGATACTACTAACTTAATTAACTTAGCTAAAGAACATAATTTATATATTTCCTGTGGATCAGATTGTCATGGAATTCCTAATGATAAATCTCATGGAAATGTTGGCGATGTAAATATTCCTCAGGATGATATCATAATTAATATGTTAAAATGGCCTATTATAATATCATAAAATTTAAAGTATTATTTATATATTTACTAAAATAATATAGGGACATTACTCCTAAAAGTAATATCCCAGATTTAAACTTTACTTATTATCTATATTTTTCTCATCATTTTTAGGATTATCATCTATATACCATTTAGCTTCAGTAGTTGGGTTACTTATAATTCCTAAGGCAACTAATATAGATAAAATAGTGTTTGCTATAGCTTGATATTCTTCTGGTATTATCTTTACTCCAAAAGCACTTAAGATCATTGGAATTAATGCCATAATAGAAACCCATAAACCATAGTTTTTAAATCTTGACCAATCAAAGTTCATAGTAGTTCCCTCCTAACCTATTACATTATATTCACATAATAAAAATTAGTGAATTAAAAAAGCTGTATTAATATAAGTAAATTTAAACTTATATTAATACAGCTATTATTTTATATTAATTAGACTCTTCTTCTAAGAAAGCTTTATAGCCTCTCATAGTTTCATATATATCTAGTTTACTTGCTATTTCCCAAGGAGCATGCATGTTTTGAAGTGCTACACCACAGTCTATAACTTCCATATTATATTCTGCTAAAATATAAGCTATAGTACCACCACCACCTTGATCAACCTTTCCAAGTTCTGCAGTTTGGTATACTACATCATTTTTATCCATAATATTTCTAAGCCATGCAATATATTCTGGATTTGCATCATTACATCCTGCTTTTCCTTTAGCACCTGTATATTTATTAAATACAATTCCCTTACCAAAATAAGCAGAATTTTTCTTTTCCATTACAGATGGATAATTAGGATCAAAAGCAGCTGAAACATCTGAAGACAACATTTTTGAATTTGCTAATGTTCTTCTTAACTTTAAACTTGAATATTCTCCAAGTCTATCCATAACTTCTGCAACAGCATTTTCAAAGAATTTTGAGTGCATCCCTGTAGCTCCATTACTACCAACTTCTTCTTTATCCACCAATAATACTACGCTAGTATACTTAGTTTTATCCACATCTAACATAGCCATTAATGATGTATAAGCACATACTCTGTCATCTTGACCATAAGCCATTATCATACTTCTATCTAATCCATACTCTCTAGCTCTTCCTGCTGGTACAACTTCTATTTCAGCAGAAACAAAATCCTCTTCTTCAAAATCATACTTTTCTTTTAATATGTTCAGTATATTAGCTTTAACAGCATCTTTTTCTGTACCTTCTAGTGGAATACTTCCAACTAATATGTTCAAATCTTCACCTTCAATTACTGCATTAGCCTTTTTTTGAAGCTGATCTTGTGATAAATGTATTAATAAGTCTGAGATTCCTACTACTGGATCTTTATCATCTTCTCCAATTACTACATCTATTTTAGTTCCATCTTTTTTTACTACAACACCATGTAAAGCTAATGGGAGTGTAACCCATTGATACTTTTTAACTCCTCCATAGTAATGAGTTTCCATCATCGCTAAGTTAGTATCCTCATATAATGGGTTTTGTTTTAAATCTAATCTTGGTGAATCAATATGTGCACCTAGAATTCTTAATCCCTTTTCCATTGGCTCCTCACCAATTATAAATAAAGCTAAAGTTTTATCTTTATTATTTAAATAGACCTTATCACCTTGCTTTAAACTCTCTTTCTTTTCTATAATCTCTTTTAAATCTCTAAAACCAAAAGCTTTTGCCATATGAATGCTAGTTAATACGCACTCCCTTTCAGTTTTACATATTGACATATAGTCAATATATCCCTTACAAAATTCAAATAACTCTTCTCTTTTTTCTCCTTGATATTTTAACCAAGGATTTCTCTCTTGTTCCTTATTTCCCATATCATTCTCCCTCTGTGTTATTTTTTTCTTACTCTATTATTGTATCCATTCTTCTTTCAATTATATCTACAGGTGTAACATCAGACATTAGCGAATGTCTATAGTTTACTGCTGCTGCTTCAATAATTACAGCTATATTTCTACCTGGTCTAACTGGAACCCTTAACTTTTTAACCTTAACACCTAATATATCTTCACGTTCATCATTTAAGCCTAATCTATCATAATCTCCATCATCTTTCCAATGTTCAAAATGCATAAGAAGTTGTATATCCTTTTCTTGAAGAATAGAGCTTAATCCATATAATGATGCCACATCAATAATTCCTATTCCTCTAACCTCAAGCATCCCTATTGTTATTCTTGGAGACTTACCTATAAGTTCACCATCAACCTCTTTTATATCCACAGCATCATCAGTTACTAATCTATGCCCTCTTTTTATTAACTCAAGAGCCGTTTCACTTTTACCTATTCCACTTTCTCCAGTAATTAATATTCCTATTCCGTATACATCAACTAATACACCATGAAGTCTAGTTTCAGGTGCTAATTTATCTGCTAAATATATAGTTAACTTACTTATAAACTTAGTAGTAACTAAATCAGTTCTAAGTAACCAAACTTTATTTTTTAAAGCAGCTTTTACTAATTCTTCTTGTGGATCTAAATCTCTTGTAATAATTAAACATTTTAAATTAAAACTAAAGTATTTATCTATTCTTTTTCTCCTTAGTTCTATTGCCATTGTTTCTAAAAAGCTCCACTCCGCTTTTCCTATAACTTGAATTCTTTCTGGAGCAAAATAATTATAAAAACCTGTTAACTGCAATCCAGGTCTATTTATATCATTTACAAATATCTCTATTCCCTTTTCACCTTCAGATAATATTTCTAAGTCAAAATCTTTTATTAACTTTTCAACTGTAACTGACAAATTTATCACCCTTTAATTTCTTTTTTTTAATTCTACCGTCTCTAATTGCGCTCTAAAATTGCTTTTTACACTATCAATATATCTTCTTCTTAAAATCTGTTGTTCTTCTTTCTCTGCGTTATTTAAGCCTTCTTCTTTGCTCTTTTTATAAAGTTCATTTATTCTCTTAATAACATCATCCATTTTCATGTCCTTAATATCCATCATTGGTTCATCCTTTCATATAAACACTTCTTTATTTATTTTACCTTCATTTTTTATTAATATCAACTTATATACTCCTTATAAGTACAATTTTTACATATACTACTTATTATCTATCTCCTATATTATAACAAAGTCTATTATATTTCTAAATTAGTTGCTTAAATTTTTTGTAGATTTTTGTTGCATTTTTTAATTTTACATTTTTATACTTTTTGGTATAATATTGTTATAAGTGATTATATTTTGTAATTCAATAGGAGGTGCTAACTGTGAAAAAGAAATGTAGTAGAAAAATAAAAAGAAAAAAAGCTTTACTTAACTTTTTATTAAAATATCTTTCTACAAATAATAAACTAATACTGTATATTTCTCAAGATTTAGACAAGCTAATTAATAAAAATCAAAATCATATATTTAATAAATACATGAGAAAAAACTTAAGTAGCAATCCTGTAAGAAAAGTTGCTTAATTTATTTATCTAACCTTTATTATGTATTTTCAATTAATTCATTAGAAATATAATTTTTAAGCATAAAAACTCTATATGATTATATAAGTTTTTATGCTTAAAATAAAAAAATCCACTTTGTGAACTATGAGTTTTACTACTCTCATAAAGTTATCCACAGTTCTTTAAAAATATAATTTTCTATAAAACAAAAAATACCCCATATTTTGAGGTATTAAATACATATATATTCCCAACATGCCGGTCGCTTAAATATTCATACCTGCTCCTCGCAGGTGGGTTAAGCTCACTAATTCTCTGTCTTCTCCCGTTACAATACTGCAAATAATTGGAGCCTGACATACACTTAGATATCGCAAATCCCGTATATTCAATGTAGGTTGAATATTATAAGCTTAGCGCACATCTCAGGATTTATTATAATATAATTATAACACAATTCTAAATACATGCAATAGAATATTTTTCCTGTATTGTAAACCTTTAAAAAATGTATTCTTTAGCTACATCTTCTATTGTGATATCTGCATCTTCTTCTGTAAATAAAGCCATAAATTGAATAAATTCAAAGTTAGATGAATTTATTTGAAAAGCCATTACTTCACCTGCAATATCTAACTCTTCAACAATTTCTTCGATTATATCAACCACTTCATCATTACCATAATCATAAAGGTAAGGTATAAAATACTCTTTATACCATTCATCACTTTCTTCTTCGTAATCACTTTCATCATTTGCATAACTTCTAGCAGCACTTATTACATCATTATCAAAGTCTAAAAAGAATTTTACAAGAAAAACTCCATCTTCATTCTTTAGTTCTTCTATTTCTGTTAAATTATTTTCTTCAAGTATTTCAATTATTTCATTACTCTTCATAATATCCTCCAATTAATATAACAGTTTTTTATATTCCTTTTTTACCTCAAGGAATTCTTTATCATCTTCAACTAAATTTAATTCTTCTTTTCCATCTACTTCATCTACTCTAAATACATAGATATCATCACTATCATCATCAACTGGAGCTAAAAGTAAATATTCCACTTCTTTTAAATAAACCTTTGCAACTGCTTCAAAATCTACTTTTTCTCCATTTTCATTTAAGAAACTCATTATAACTTTTTCATCTTCATCAATATTAATGTTCTTTTTATCCATTTTATTCTCCTTTATTTTAATTGTCCATTATTTTAATTTTTATCTTTTAATTTTTTTAGTATACTATATTATTTTTAATATAGAAAGTCATTTTATGTAACTTTATATATTTATTTTTATATTATGTACTATCAATGTTTTTCAGAGGATAAAAATATGTTAGAAAGTTTATTATTAGTTTTATCTGTATCAATAGACTCATTTATAGCAAGTATATCTTACGGAAGCAGTAAGATTAAAATCCCTATAATTTCTGCACTGATAATTGATATTATATCTTCTAGCATGCTTGGATTGTCATTAATTTTAGGTAGCTTTCTACAAAATTATATTTCTATTAATATGGCTAAATTTTTTAGCTTCACTATTTTATTTTTATTAGGACTCTATAGATTATTTGAAGTGTTGCTA
Source organism: Clostridium sp. SGI.024 (assembly GCF_050315195.1). Lineage (NCBI taxonomy): Bacteria > Bacillati > Bacillota > Clostridia > Eubacteriales > Clostridiaceae > Clostridium > Clostridium sp. SGI.024. The sequence continues at coordinate 63,297 of NZ_JBNPON010000005.1, forward strand.
AAATCATATATAAATAAAAAAGCAAAATCCAGTCATCCATTAAGATTCAAATTATTTGACTTTAATTTTGTACTTCAGGTTTATGCTGATGAAATTAAAGCTGACTTTGATAAATCTAAAGTTCTATCATACAAGGAAGCTCTATACTTATCTATTGCCTTATCCTTAGATAGTTTAGCTGTTGGATTTGGTAGTAGCTTAATAGTAATTGATAGCATTCAAGTCTTTATTATATCAATTATCATTGGACTTATAGCTATTTTATTAGGATCATTTATTGGAAAAAAATTTGTAGAATATGTGAATTTGAATATTTCTTGGCTTTCTGGATTAATGCTTATTATGTTAGCTTTTTTAAGAGTATTTTAAGAAAAATCATATTATTAAAAATAACTGTGGCAACAGTATTAACTCTAAACTGTGCCACAGCTATTTTTTATTTATTTATCTTTTTATCTTTATTTTTACTTATTAATAATAATACTCCAGCAGCAGCTATAGCCACAATTGCTATTACATATAAATAAATCTGACTATCATCACCTGTTATTGGTAGACTATTATTTTTCTTGAGTTTTACTTTATCATCAGATTTTGTTGTATAATTACTTTCTAATTTTAAGTTACTATCTATATTTATAGTACTATCTTCAGTTTCTTTATTTTTTATATCATCTTTAACCTCTTCTGATAGCTTTACTTCAGCTGAGTCTCTAACTCTTAATCTATGTCCTTCTGGATCTTCAGAAGCTAATCCAATAGCTGATATATTATCTCCAATTTTAATTCTAGACTTCCATTCATCATCAACATCTGGATTTTCACTACTTCTCACATATCCTTCTATATATACTCTTGCTTCACCTGATCCATCATCCACAAAAATATTCTGTCCTTCAATTCTAATGACTTTTCCTTCTACTTTAACTAAAAGCCCTTCCTTTTCTTCTAACATACTGTCTTTAGTTGAAAGTTTTGTAGGCTCAATTAAATTTATATTTTCATCTATTACTTCTACATCTATATTTTCATTCTTTATTGCTATTTGTGCATCATTTAAATATGATGAAACTTTACCTTTAATTCTTACCCTTTGTCCAAGTTTTATATTTAATCCTGAAACTCCAAAAACTGTTAAACCCGCTGTTTCATCTTGAATATATATAACATCAAAGAAAGAATTTCCTGGTGCTGCTGTATTAGATGCTGATGTAACATATCCTTCTACAACTACTGTCTCACCAAATCTATCTGGAATATTATCATTATTACTATCTACTCTAACATCTACTATTTTACTGGTTGGCAATTCTGGTGCAGGAGCTAATTCTTTTAATACTTTTTCAGTTAATTGATAGTTAGAATAGTCTAAGCCATCCATTTCAAAGTTTGAGAATAATGTTGCACCTGATACAACTACCTTTGAACCATAGCTCAATGTTTCAACTGCTAATGCTACTGCATTACCTTTATCTACTGTTACATTATCATTTTGTTTATCAGCATCATTACCATAAGTTGTCTCATGACCTTTTACTAAAACTTCTATATTTGTCATATCATTAGGCATCACTAATGTAGAGCCACTATAAAAACTATATTTTTTACTTGTATCAATTCCACTTAACCAAGAGCTTTCTGTATTATAGCTATTGAAGTATAATCTATATGATTGTCCTCCATTATTATCATCATCAGTGGCTTGATCATCATTAAATCTAATTTTTGCTCCTATAGCTTCAAGTACTGAATTACCTTGAGCTGCATTACCATACTCTCCACTTGCATCTTTATAGTCAGCCTTTGATGTGATTACAATATTACCTCCTCTTTTAACAAATCTGGATATTGCCTCTAATTCATCTTTAGTATAACTTTGTGGAGATAATCCATAATTTGTATTAGTTGTACTTTGTGGATCTGATAATATTAACAATGATGCTTTCTCTAAAACATTATCAGTTATTTTTTCATTATTTATAATTGCTTTTATATTATTTTGAGCCATTAATGAAGTTAAAGTAGTAACTTTTCCAGCATAATCACCAGTTACATATTGATTTTGATGCCCTCCATCTATTACAACTTTAGATACTTCATTTTCACTTAATACATCAATTGTAATTGAAGAACTGAATTCTTTTAAAATTCCATCAATAGTTACTGATACTTTTGCTAATAATGTATAGCTTCCTGGTTTTTCAAAGTTATATGGTAATTTTGTTGTAATGGTCCCACCAGCTGCTATAGCTTCAATAACTTCTGATTTTAAAGCTTTATCGTCATTTTTATTAAAATATTCAATCTTAACATTATCTATTGAATTAGCTTCATTATTATAAATTGTTGTTTCTATATTAAAATCTTCTCCTGCTAATATAAGCTCTTTATCTTTATCAATCTTAGAAATCCCAAAATTCTCTTTTTCTCCAACCCATACTGGTGCGGTTACCGCTATATCTTTATCATTTTGATCTATTCTAACATAATAGTAGGAGCTAACTGATTCTTCTAATGAAAATTTCCATTCTTTATTTGTTGAGTTAACATTATCTATAGATTTTACAATTTTTCCACCATCACCGATAATGGATATCTTCTTTATAGTATCGTCCTTATCTATATCTTCTATATTAATTATAAAATCTAATTTATTCATTTCAGGTAGAATTGAACCCATAGTATTTCCATTTACTTCATAAGAAACTCTTAAATTTTCATCTTCAGTTGCATATACTCTTCTATTTCTTATAGCATCATAAATAGCATCTCTTGAAAGCTCAGAAGCTTCTATAACTGTTCTTCCTGTATTAGCATTTCCCCATTTACCTTTGTGATTATCTTGATTGTTACTAGGTGCTAAATGCCATCCTTTATCTAGAGCTCTTGTATAATATTCATATGATTGGAATTGACCAGAGCTTCTTATAGCTCCTTCACCATTACCTACCTCTACTAAGTTTATAAGTTTATCTATTTCTTCATCGTAGTGAGCAAAATCGCTGAAATCTCCAAAAGTTTTTCCAGGATGATTAAATTGTGATAAAGATTGTGGTTGTGTTTTTAAGGCATTATAATATGCTTTAAGATCCATTTTGCTATTAGTTCTTGTTTCAAATCCTTCAGTGTTAAATGTATTTATATGTCCATATCCACCTGTAGAACCAGACCAAGACATTTCATAACCATAAATTGCAACAAACTTTCCATTTTTATTGTATTTATTTGCTGCCTCTTTTCCTGTATTCCACTTAGTACTAACTGATCCATCTGCTATATTAGCTTTACTATCATTATCAAACCAATTTGAATGATCTGTTATAGCTAAAAAGTCTACCTTAGCAACATTTTCTGCATATTGATATGCTTCATCTACAGTTCCTGTTCCATCTGATAAATTAGTATGAGAGTGAAGTTGCCCAAAATATAAATTTTTCTTAACTTCTCCTACTGTAAAATTCCATTCTTCTTCCGATAAGTTATCTAAAATATCTTTGGCTTCAATTTTAATAGTATGTTGTCCATCACTTAAATCTTGCTCTACTTTATAACTGATTACGTTATCATTAATACTATAAGCTAAACTATTTCCATCTAGATATAATTTTATTGATTCCTTACTAACACCAGAGTCATCAGTTATTGTTGCTTTAATTTCTGGTCTTCTTAAATCACCAATATTTCCACTTGGAAATGGATAAACATTTAATATTTCTGGTCCTTTTTTATCTAATGCCTTAGTTACAATTATTTTACTTTCTGAAGCTATATCTTCTCTCACAATTGATGTTACTTTTATTATAGTTTCCCCATCTTTAACTCCAGTAACATTACCATCTTTATCAACTGTTGCTATTTCTTCATTTAAACTTTCAAATTTCACGCCTTTTTCTGTTGTATTCTCTGGATTATATGAAATTGATAAAGCTTTAGCTTCTCCTACTTCTAAACTTATATTTTCATTAACTTTCAAAGAAGAAAGTTTAACTATATTTTCTGAATACTTAGAACTTCTAGGTGTAGGCTCTTCAGTATAAAAATCATCTTCATTATTATTAGAATCCCAGCCATTTGTATAACCATTACTTGAAGCATCATTATCTTTACGTTGGACACTTTTAGTATTACTCATACCCTTAGCAGTTTTATTTCCTTCTGACTCATTAGCTGTTCCGATTCCAACAAGATCTACCACTTTTTCTGCGCTATCTAAAAGCCTTACTTTACAATTAACTCCTCCCATTGCAATGTTTCCAATTACATCTGGTGTAGGTAAATCTAATGTACCTTTGCTTCCTTGTGCTTGTTGTATTAAAAAATATCCTTTTGCTTTTATTAATCCACTTAGCTCACTATGTAAAGTAAATTCAGAATTAGCTGATGCATATTGAATCTTCCAGCCTGTTAAATCGATATCATTATTAGTTGGGTTATATAATTCAATAAAGTCATTTTTATATTTTGCTCCTGAATTACCTCCCCCTCCATATACTTCACTAATTACTACATATGTAGCTACTTCAGCTTTAACTTCCTTTGCAGGAATAGTAATTAATCCTAGCATCATAGTTAATGCTAAAAATAAGTTTAATACTTTTACTTTAAAACTGTTTTTCATTTCATCCCCCTAAAACTTCTAATGTAAATCTGTTTAATAAAACTATTTATTAAAGATTAACATTAATTATTTACATAAACTTGACCTTTAAGTATGTATTTACATTAGCTTATATAAACACCTCCTCCATAGATTAATATAAGAAATAATTTTGTTTAAATAATTTAAACTTTATAACAATTTAATTTTATCATTTGTTGATAAATAATCCAAATAATTATCACATTTTTCTAATATAAATTTGCTTCTCTATAAATAGAAAATATCCCTCAATAAATAAATTATCTATTGCCAATCAAAAATTTTTATAACAAATTTACTATTTATTTTATACAAAATATAAATTGACAACATTGCCCATAACTTGCTAAAATGATTAGGTTAGTATAATTTAACTTTCTGTTTACTAATACTAAACTTTTTATATTTTTAGGAGGTTTCATGAGTGAAGCGTTTTTGCTAATTAAATATTTATCTGTTGGATGGAAATAAAATTTATATTTATGGAGGGATTTTTATGAAAATTGAACAACTTGGAAGACATATTTTAGTGGAATATTATAACTGTAACAAAGAGATTTTAAAAGATCATAAAATTATAGAGGAGCATATGAAAGAAGCTGCAATAGTATCTAATGCAACTATTGTTACAAGTTGCTTCCACAAATTTAATCCCTGGGGAGTAAGCGGTGCTGTTATAATCCAGGAATCTCATCTTACAATTCATACATGGCCTGAATATGGCTATGCAGCAGTAGATTTATTTACTTGTGGTGATACAGTAAATCCATGGTTAGCCTTTAAGTATTTAGAAGATGCCTTAAAAGCTGAAAGAAGTGAATCTACTGAAGTAGCAAGAGGATTAGTTGATAAAGTTAAAACTTTCTCAAATGGTCTTTATGATAATATTCAAGTTAAATATAAAATGGAGGGATAAGATATGAATATGGAATTATGGTACACCGAAAATCAAACTGAAAATGTAAATTTTTCTATGAAGGTTAAAAATCACTTGTATTCTATACAAAGTCCATTTCAAAAAATTGATATAATTGATACTTACGAATTTGGAAGAGTACTTGTAATTGATAACTGGATAATGGTTACTGAAAAAGATGAATTTATTTATCATGAAATGATAACTCATGTAGCTATGGCTACTAATAAAAATATAGACAAAATTCTAGTTATTGGTGCTGGAGATGGTGGCACTGTTAGAGAACTAACAAGATATAACACTGTTAAAAATATAGATATGGTTGAAATAGATGAAGCTGTTGTAACAGCCTCTAAGAAATTTTTACCTTTTACGTCAAATAAATTAGATGATCCAAGAGTAAACCTATTTTTTGAAGATGGAATTAAGTTTATTAAAGGGAAAAAAAATCTATATGATTTGATAATAATAGACTCTACTGATCCAATAGGCCCTGGAGAAGGATTATTTACTACTGATTTTTATAAGGATTGTTATGATGCTTTAAGTGAAAATGGTATATTAATAAATCAATGCGAAAGTCCATACTATCCTAATAATTCTAAAGAAATGAAAAGATCATTTACTAAATTAAATAATCTATTCAATATTTGCAAAGTATACCAATATCATATGCCTACATACGCTTCAGGTCATTGGATGTTTTGCTTTGCATCTAAGAATATAGATCCAATTCAAGATCTTGATGAAAATTACTGGAATTCTTTAAAGCTTACTACTAAATACTATAATACTGACTTACACAAAGGTGCTTTTATGCTGCCTAATTATGTTAAGAATATATTAGAATAAAAAAAGGAGCTTGTTGTAGCTCCTTTTTTTTATTAAACCTCTATCTCTATAATTTTATTTGATTCTCTACTCTTTTTTATATCAATTACTCTTTGATTGCTGGAACCTCTATATGATAATGATATATTTCTTTTCTCAATCTCAAATCTTCCATCTATAAGTACATCAACATATTCTAAAATATTTCTTTTATCATAAGATACTATAATATCTTCATATAAATAACCTGACCAAAGCCAAATGCTCTTATTAGTTTCATGCTTTATTCTTCTTAATAAATTACATAAATCTTCATCTCTCACTTGGTCCATAGGTTCTCCACCTAAAATATTTACTCCAACTATATTAGGATTCATTACCTGTTTTATAAAATCATCTTCAATGTCTTTAGTCCATTTTTCACCATAATTAAAATCCTGTAACTCTTTATTAAAGCAGCCTTCACATTTATTTGTACATCCACTTACAAAAAGAGTACTTCTTACTCCTGGACCATTGCTTACATCAAATTTTCTAATTTTTGCATAGTTCATATTAATCATCCTTATAAATGTAATACTCTGTCACCTATTTCAGCAGTTCTTCCTTTATTCCAGAAATTTGTTCCAATATAACCACAAGTTCTTCTCATTACCTGCATTTCTGATTCATCTCTATTTCCACAAGATGGACAGTACCAATTTAATTCATCGTCTAACTTAATTTCACCAGTATATCCACATTTATAACATATATCTGGCTTGGTATTTATTTCTGCATATTGAATATTGTGATATATAAAGTTAATTATTTGCTCTATTGCATCTAAATTTTTTGACATATCTGGTACTTCAACATAAGAAATACATCCTCCTAAACTAATACCATGAAATTGTGACTCAAATTTTAATTTACTAAAGGCATCAATTTCTTCGCAAACATGAACATGATATGAGTTAGTATAATATAATCTATCAGTAACATTCGGTATTATTCCAAATCTGGCTTTATCTAATTTACAGAATCTATAAATTAAGTTTTCAGCAGGTGTACCATATAAGCTAAAGCCTAATCCAGTTTCTTTTTTCCATCTTTGGCAAGTCTCATTCATATAATTCATTACATCTAAAGCGAATTTCTCTCCATCTTTAGTTGTATGACTTTCTTTAAGCATAGCCTGAACCATTTCATGTATACCAACATATCCTAGTGATAAAGTAGAATATCCATCCTTTAATAATTTATCTATCTTTTCACCTTTATTTAATCTTGCAATTGCACCATGTTGCCAGTGAATTGGAGAAACATCTGAAAGGGTTCCAAGTAGCATATTATGTCTAGTTAATAATGCTTCTTTACAAAGCTCTAGCCTTTGATTTAGCATATCCCAAAATAGTTCCATATCTCCATCTGCTATTATAGCTATTTGTGGTAAATTCAAACTCACCACGCCTTGATTAAACCTTCCATACCACTTATAATTTCCATTCTCATCCTTGCAAGGAGACAAGTGAGACCTACATCCCATTGGTGGAAATGCATTCCCTTCATAATTTGCTCTCATTATCTTAGCTGATTGGTAATCTGGTACTAATCTTTTTGCAGTACATTTTGCGGCTAACTTAGTTATGTAGTCATATTTTCCACCTTCAAGACAATTATGCTCATCTAATAAATAAACCAATTTTGGAAAAGCTTCACCAATCTCTTGTCCTTTATAATTTTTCATTCCTTCTAATCTTTGTTTTATCATTTCTTCACAAATTAAAGCCATTTCCTCTTCATAAGGATGACCTTCTTCTATTTCTAAATAAATTGTAGAAAATGGTGATTGTCCATTAGTTGTTTGTAAAGTAGATAATTGATATCTTATGGTTTGAACTCCATCTTTTAGTTCCTTCATCTTAGCATCATAAGATAACTTCTTAGCTAATTCTTCATCTCCTAATAACTCTAAATAATGCTTATATGCTTTTTCTTCAGTAACCTTTAAATATTTAGCTAGATGTTTTACAGTAATACTTTGTCCACCATATTGATTACTTGATACTTGGGCAATTATTTGAGTTGTTACTGTACATGCAGTTCCAAAAGACTTTGGAGATTCTACTAATTTTTCATTTATAACAGTTCCATTCTCAAGCATATCTTCCAAATTAATTAGGCAACAATTAAAAATTGGAGCTAGTGTATAATCCATATCATGCCAATGGATTGTTCCTTCATCATGTGCTTGGACTATATGGGCTGGAATAAGTCTTCTTCTAGATATATCCTTAGAAACTTCACCAGCTATTAAGTCTCTTTGAGTTGCAGCTATTACTGAATTTTTATTTGAATTTTCTTTTATTACATCCTCATTAGTTTTATTCAAAAGACTTAAAATACTTTCATCTGTAGTATTGGTATTTCTTTTAAATTCCTGTACAGCTCTATATCCCTCATAAGCTCTAGCTGTTACAGATTGTCCGTAATAAATTAATCTATCATAGACATATGCTTCTATTTTTTTGATTGTAGGTGTTTCTTTTTCATTACTAAAATACTTTTCTGCATCATTTGCTATAAGTTTTGCTATGTCACCTAAATAAATTCCACTTCCATTCTTCATAGCTTTAGTAATAGCTTCTCTTATCTTTATTTTGTCAAAATCCACTATACTGCCATCTCTTTTAATAACCTTCATTAAATCATCAGCTCCCAACACTTAAGATCATTCTTACTAATTATATAATAAAGTATTATTTATTGCATTTTTTATAGTTCTCATTTTTTCAAAGGAATCTATTATATATTAGTTTATCTTAATATCTTTATGCTTTATAACTATCTACAATATTTTTATTTATATTTATATCCATAAAAAAAATCTAAATTCTCCAATAATTCTGTAAAATTTATTTGAGATTTTATCAAATTATTGCTAATATATAGTAAATACTTAATTTTTAAGGGGGCTAAAAATTGAATACTATTGTAACAAAATTTGGGGGTAGTTCTTTAGCAGATGCTAATCAATTTAGAAAGGTAAAGGAAATTGTATTATCTAATAAAAATAGAAAGATAGTAGTTCCTTCAGCACCAGGTAAGAGAAATGCTAAAGACTTTAAAATTACTGATCTTTTATATCTTTGTCATAGTCATATAGAATCAAGTATATCTCTTGATGATGTATTTGCTCTGATATCCAAAAGGTATAAAGATATTGTTTCAGATCTTAATCTTAGCTTAGACATTGATTACCATTTGAATAAAATAAAAGAAGATCTTGAAAATGGTGCATCAAAAGATTATGCTGCAAGTAGGGGCGAGTACCTAAATGGTATTATTCTTGCAAATTATCTTGATTTTCAATTTATAGACGCCAAAGATGTTATTTTATTTAATAAATATGGATGTCTAGATACTGAAGCTACATATGATTCTTTACAAAAAATAATTGGCAATGATTCTAATGTTATAATTCCAGGCTTCTATGGAAGTGATTCAAATGGTAATATTGTTACTTTCTCTAGAGGTGGCTCAGATGTAACTGGTGCTTTAGTTGCAGCAAGTATTAATGCAGAGTTATACGAAAACTGGACAGATGTTTCTGGATTTTTAATGGCTGATCCTAGAATAGTAAAAAATCCTATGCAAATTAGAAAGATTACTTATAGAGAGTTAAGAGAGCTTTCTTATATGGGTGCTTCTGTTTTACATGAAGAGTCTGTTTTCCCTGTTAGAGATGCAGGAATACCAATCAATATTAAAAACACTAATAATCCTAGTGATCCAGGTACACTTATTGTTAAAGATATGGATCCTGATTTTAATAATCCAGTAAAGGGTATAGCTGGTAAAAAGGACTTTACAGTTATTTCAATAGAAAAAGCAATGATGAACTCTGAGCTTGGATTTTGTAGAAAGGTATTATCTGTATTAGAACAAAATAATATATCCTTTGAAAATATGCCTTCTGGTATAGATACGGTTTGTGTTGTAATATCTGATGCTCAATTAAAAAATAAAACTGATATTTTAGTTGATGAGATAAAAAGGACATGCACTCCTGATTCTATTGTTGTTCATCCTAATATGGCTTTAATTGCTACAGTTGGTAATGGAATGTCATCAAATAAAGGTGTAGCAGCTAAAATATTTACTTCATTAAGTGAATCAAACATTAATATAAGAATGATTGACCAAGGCTCTAGTGAAATAAATATACTAATTGGAATTGAAAATGATGATTTTGAAAAAGGAATTAATGCAATATATAATGCATTTATTTAAATTAATAAATGGAGTTGCAAAACAACTCCATTCATTAATTTTCTCTAGTTAGTTTTATTATTATATCTTTATAATTAGGGTATAACTCTAATAAGTCATCCCTTTTAAATAATTCAAATTCATCATACTGAAAAGCTGGTGAAACCATACATCCAACTAATGCATATCCATCATTATTCATTGCTGATCCAAATATACATCCCTTTTCAACTAGAACTTGAGGAGCTTCACCCTTTTCTATATTTTTCCCTAATTTCTTAGTTATAAGTTCTCCTTCAGGGGTTATCATATAAATTGTCAAAGCTTCTCCATCATGATAATACCACAATTCATCTGATTTTAATCTATGGAAATTTGACACCTCCCCAGTTTCTAAAAGAAAGTATATACTACTCCATAACTTTTTATCTTTATTTACTTCATCTTGTGATACAAAGGACTCTTTAAAATATCCACCCTCAATATGTTTTTCCATATTAAGATTGTTTATATAATATTCTGCACTTTTCATTTTTCTCTCCATATAATTTAATAATTATTTTTACAAATTAAATTTACCATGATAATTTAATATACTTATATTATATATTTTCACCTTATTAATACAATATAGAAATTTATTTAAATAAAATACTACTAGCCTTAATAAAGTCTTTAGGTGAAAATTTCGTGTATTTTTTAAATACAGTACTGAAATTCTTATAGTCTCCAAAGCCAACTATTTCAGCAATTTCATATACTCTATACTTATCTTTTTCTTTCATCATTAATTCAACAGCTTTTTGCACTCTATATTTATTTAACATATCTAAAAAAGTATAAGATGTTTCTTTTTTAAACTTCCTACTCAAATAGCTTGGACTAACTCCAAGTTCATCTGCTAATCCTTCGATACTAAGTTTTTCGCTATATTCTTCTTTAATTTTAGTAATTGCATATTTTACATAACTATTGATTTCATTAGAATCTATATATATTTTAAAATTTGTTAATTCTATTTTTTCCTTTATTTCTGTATGACATTTTATATCTTCATATAATTTTCTGTCATGGATTTTTTCCCTAATATTTGATACTACCTCAAATAACTCTTCTTCATTAATAGGCTTTAATATATAATCGCGTACTCCTACAGAAATAGATTTCTTTGCATAGTCAAAATCACTATAGCTTGTTAATATTATACTTTCAAAATTTTGGGTATTTTTCGCTATTTTCAACATATCCAATCCGTTTAAAAAAGGCATTTTAATATCTGTAATTACTAAATCTGGTTCCAATTCTCTTATTATTTTTAGACCTGCTTCTCCATCTTCTGCTTCTCCAACAACAACAAACCCCATTTTTAACCAATCAATAGTGTTTACTAAACCTTTTCTTATGATTTCCTCATCCTCAACTATAATTAACTTGTACACTTTTATACATCCTTCCTTAATATAGGCAAAGCTATAGTTACACTTGTTCCCTCTCCTTCAATACTATCTACCTCAATTCCATATTCATCTCCATATATCAGTTGAATTCTCTTTTTTATGTTATATAATCCAATTGTATCTGTATCATTTTGATTTTTATTTAGTAATCTCTTTAAATAATACATCCTTTCTTTATCAATACCACAACCATCATCCTTTATAACTATATATATTTTTTCATCTTTAATTCTTGAAGTTATTTCTATATTAATTGTAGATTTATTTTCAAAGCCATATTTTATTGAATTTTCTATAACTGGTTGTAATAAGAGTTTAGGTATTGTTGCTTCTAATACTTCATCATCAATATTTATATTAAATTGTAGTTTGTCTCCAAACCTATATTTTAATATCTTCAAATAACTATTTATATATCCTATATCATCTTTTAGCTTGACTGAATGTATTTCATTATTAATTCCATATCTTAGAAGTGCCGATAAGTTTACAATAATATCTCCTGCCTTTTCTTTATCTAACTTTATCATTATCCTAATTGTCTCTAAAGTATTAAATAAGAAGTGTGGATTAAACTGTGCTTCTAATTCCTTTATCTCACTTTGCATTCTAAGAGCCACTTCTTCTTTATTACTTTCAATTAATTTTTTTATATCTACTAGCATTTTATTATAAGCTTTTGTAATTATTCCAAATTCATCTTCTGAATTAATTTCTAGCTTTGTATCTAAATTACCTTCTTGAATACTTTCGATGGCTTTAACAATTTCATTAATAGTAATAGTCTTACTATATGCTACCTTTTTAGATATAAAAAGCATTAAATAAAAAATAACTAAAAAAAGAACAAACAAAAAAATTCCACCAATAAAAAATGCTCTATTAAATATATCAAGATTAGTTATAGAATAAACCATAAGGCTAGTATCTTTTAATGATGTTTTTTTTATATAATATGGATTACCATCTATATTAGAATATCCATCTATTTGTCTAAAATCGTTCTTTAATCTATATAGTTGATCACTATATTTGTTATTTGTAGCATCTATAATATTATGTCTATCTGTAATTATAATGTCGCTTGCTGTATATCCTGTAATTAAATTAAATATATCTTCCTCAGAAAAATCAAAAATTATATATCCTATGATTTCATTATTATATAAAATAGCTTTACCTAATGTTAGTATTCCATATGCATATTTACTTTGATCTACTTTATTAATCATTGTAATTACTTCTTTATTTTTTGACTTCATTCTGCTGAATATACCCCACATAAAAGGATTCTCTTCACTTATATATTCAGGCTTAGAATTTCTGTTTGAAATAATCATATTTCCTTCTTTATCAAATACATAGAAATTACTTTTTACAGTTCTTTTATTAACAAACTTATATAAAGCATCATATATTCTCTGTGGCTTTACTCCATCTTTAATTATAGAAATTAGTCCTTCATCAGAAGAAATATTATTAATTAAAGAACTATATTCATTTAAATTTTCTTCCATTGATTCTGAAATTTTCTTATTGCTATTGTTATTTTCTTTTACTATTAACTTATTACCAAAAAAAAATAGAACCATATATGCAATTAAAGAAACTAATATAATTGGAACAATAGCATACCAAATTATTGTACTTCTTATTACATCACTATACCTTTTTACTTTTTTATCCATAATTCGCCCCTTTATCAAAAAAAGACCAGCAAAGCTGGTCCTTGTAAGTCTTATTATTTAAAGATTAATTTCTTTGCTTCCTGAAACCTTAAAAAATATTAATAATGAAATTACTGTTGTAACTGTTAATATTGTAGATAAGGCTGCAGCTGTTCCATAACTTGCTCTTATAACTTCAGTATATATAGATACTGATAAAGTTTTTGTTCCACCTGTGTATAATATAACAGATGAGCTAAGTTCATTTATTGTGGTTATCCAGCTAAGTATAGCTCCTGCAAAAACACCTGGTAACATCATAATAGCAGTAACTTTAAAGAAGGTCTTAACCGGAGAATATCCTAAACTAATAGATGCTTCCTCCATGCTTGGACTAATTTGATAAAGAATTGCTGCACTTGATCTTAGTGTATATGGTAATCTTCTTACTACATATGCTATTATCATTATAACAAAAGTACCACTTAATGCCAAAGGCTTTTTATTGAATGCAAGTAATAAAGTTATACCAAGTACTGAACCTGGAATTATATATGGAAACATAGTTATTGTGTCAATAACAGATGTAAGAACATTCTTTCTTCTTGTTGATATATACGCTATAAACATTCCTAAAATAACTATTATTGCTATAGCAATTAATCCATAAGTATAAGTATTAGTTATGGCAGAGCCAAGCTTATTAAATACTGTTTTATAACTCTTTAATGAAAACTCATTAACAAATCTTGAACCTTTTGTATTTAAGAATGAAGTATATATTACAGTTAACTGTGGAATTATTGCTAAAAATACTACAAAGTAAACAAATAGATGAGCAAATATATTTTTAGCACCTTTTAAATTTTTTGCAACCATAGTTCTTAATGAACTCATGGTAAATGACTTTTTATTAACTACATATTTTTGTGCTAAAAATACTATTGAAGTAATAAATACCATTATAGTTGCTAATGCTGCTGCAAAATTAGCTTGTCCACCAACCTCACTAATAAATTCTGAATAAATTAATACAGGCATTACATTATATCCTTCTCCTATTAACATAGGAGTACCAAAATCTGCTAGTGCATTCATAAATACTAATAATGATCCTGCTAGAAGTGTTGGTAAAATTAATGGTAGTATTACTGTAGCTATCTTTTTAATTGGTTTACACCCTAGACTTTCTGCTGCCTCTAGTAATGAAACATCTATTTTCTTTAAAGCTCCAGAAACATATAAATATATAAATGGATATAGCTTAAGTGTGAAAACTAGAAGAATTCCGGCAAATCCATAAATAGGAGGAAGAGTAATTCCTAAATTATTTTGAACAAATTTTGTAATTACACCACTTCTACCACAAAGTAGTACCCAGGAGTAAGCTCCTATAAATGGTGGTGATAACATAGAAATAATTACTAAAACTTCAATTAACTTTTTCCCCTTAATATTAAATGCAGTATTTATATATGCTAAAGGTGCTCCTATTAATATAGCTAATACAGTTACACAAATAGTTACTATAAAGGAATTTCTTAATGCACTATAGTAATATTTCTTTTCAAAAAACTTAATAAAGTTTGCAAAGGTAAATTCACCTGTTGTTGCATCTTTAAATCCACTAATAAATAATGAGAATAAAGGATATATGAAAAAGACTAAAAATATAAGTGCTATAACTAAAGTTACTATAGTCCAAAAATCAAATTTTAATTTAAATTTACGTTTTTCCTTCATCATTAGTTTTCACTTCCTTTTATTAAGTTTTCCTCTCCATCTTCAGTGAAAACGTTAATTTTCTTAGGATTAACTTCTAAAAACAGACTATCTCCTTCATTATAAATACGTTCAGCTGTTCCAATATCTTGTGATAATTCTATAGCAGCTTGTCCTTCTAATAATTCACTATCATCAAATATAATTTCGTAGTTAGTATATCTACCAAGGAAGGTTGCAGTTTTTACTTTTGTTAATAATCCTTTATTAGATATAATAAATTCTTCTGGTCTTACTGCTATAATAACTTTTTGACCATTCTTTAAATCACCTTTTAAATTATCCATTTTTACAGTATAGCCTTTTTCAAACTTAACAAAGGTTCCTTCATTTTTTATTTCTATGGTTCCCTTATACAAGTTAGAGTGTCCTATGAAGGTAGATACAAAAACATTTTTAGGTCTTGTATATATTTCTTTTGGAGTTCCAACATGCTGAACTACTCCCTCCTTCATAACTGCAATTCTATCTGAAATTGCTAGAGCTTCTTCTTGGTCGTGAGTAACATAAACAGTTGTTATTCCAACCTCTTTTTGAACATCTCTTATTGCACTTCTCATTTCAATTCTTAATTTTGCATCTAAGTTTGAAAGAGGCTCA
This sequence comes from Clostridium sp. SGI.024, assembly GCF_050315195.1. Taxonomy (NCBI): domain Bacteria; kingdom Bacillati; phylum Bacillota; class Clostridia; order Eubacteriales; family Clostridiaceae; genus Clostridium; species Clostridium sp. SGI.024. Next base: position 79,443 of record NZ_JBNPON010000005.1, read on the forward strand.
TCCATAAGTAATACGCTTGGATGAATTACTATTGCTCTTGCTAAAGCAACTCTTTGTTGTTGTCCTCCTGATAGTCTTTCTGGTAGCCTGTCTTTAAATTGTTCTATTTGAACAACCTTTAATATATCTGCTACTTTCTTTTCCATTTCACTTTTAGAAGGCTTTCTTAATTTCAATCCATATTCTACATTTTGCTTAACAGTTAAATGAGGGAATATAGCATAATTTTGAAAAACCATACCGATATTTCTCTTATGTGCTGGAATATCATTAATAACTTTATCTTCAAAGCTGATTTCTCCACCTTCAATGCTATTAAAGCCTGCTATCATTCTTAAAAATGTTGTTTTACCACAACCAGAAGGTCCAAGTAGAGTAAAAAATTCACCATTTTCTATATCTAAATTCAAATCAGGAATTACAACATTATCACCATATTTTTTAATTACATTTTTTGCTTTAATTGAAACGCTCATTTTACTTCCTCCTTTTTATAAAATTAGCCTACATCATTTAGAAGTAGACTAATTTCATTGCTTTTATTTACTAGTAAATATTTCTTTAAATTTGTCTATCCAAGCTTGTTTATTTTTTGCTACTACATCTGCATTATCTTTTATAATATTAATGTCTTCCATAGCCTTTAAGCCTTCTGCTGGTTCTACATCTTTTCTTACTGATCTTCTACTTAATTCAGATGCAACCAATGTTTGTGCCTCCTTACTAGTTACAAAATCTATAAATTTCTTAGCATTTTCCATATTTGGTGCACCTTTAATTATTGCAACTCCATCTGGTTTAGAAATAACGCCTTCCTTCATGTAAACTATTTTTACAGGAGCTCCATCTTTAACATATTTTGCTCCACCTTCTTCAAAAGTTAAACCAACAGTATATTCACCATCAGCAACTCCCTTATAAACAGCAGATGAACCTGATAATAATTTACCATCTAAATTTGCAGCTAATTTATCAGCATAATCCCATCCTTTTTCTGGATCTCCATTCCCCATTGCATAAAGCATATTTACTAAATGTTCAAAGGATGATGATGATTTTGCAGGGTCTGCATGTGCTATCTTTCCTTTTAATTCTGGATTTAATAAATCTTCATAACCTTCTACTTTAATATCTCCAATTAAATTAGTGTTAATCATAAGAACACTTGGAATATCAGAAAATCTTGTTATTGTTCCTTCAACATTCTTATTTTGATCTAGTATATATTCTTCATTAACTGATGTGTATTTTTCAAATAAATCTGTCTTTGGTTGTAATGTTCCTAAGGATCCTCCCCACATTACATCTCCTAGTGGATTATCCTTTTCAGATTCAACACGTTTTAATAATTCTCCAGTACCTGCTGCAACAACATCTACTTGTATACCTGTTTCATCTTCAAACTCTGCTACTATAGGATCTATAAATTCTAATGGATGTGGACAATAAACTACTAAATTTTTAGAACCAGTATCTTCTCCTTTTGAACCTGTTGTTTCAGTCTTTTGACCACATGAAACCATACCCACCATCATTGAAGCACAAATTAATGTAGCTAAAACTCTTTTCATTGTTAATTCCCCCTTGTTTTTTAGTATCTTTATATTATCAAATGTAAACGTATTAATAAATCCTTTAATCTGCATAAATATCTCAATTTATGAACTAAAATAAAAACAATATCATCAATATATTCAACTATTTCAAATGACTTTATTATTTATTTACCTAGTGAAATTAATTAGAAAAAGTATTATAAAGAATATGCTTAATATAAAATCCACTTATGAAATAATCACACTCTTTTAAAAATTCTGAAAATGTATTAAAATAATAATGCGCGCAAAAATGTCACATTTTAGTTTAATTTTATAAAAATGGAGGTACATATGAAAAGAAAAAAAATTTTAATTCAACTTACAATTATGGCAGCTATAATGGGAATGACATTAACTACAAATCCAGTTATCACTAAAGCTGAAGTAAAGAATTTATCAGTAGTTGAGCAAAACAATAAAAAGTTAACTTGGGAATATTATAATCAAACAGCTTTAGATTTTCTTAATTACTGTGATAAAGAAAGCTTGAAGAAATATGATAGCTCATTATACATGGGAATGACTGAAGCTCAAGCAAAAGAAATGAAAGCTTACATCGAAGAAAATATCCTAAAAGGAGAAACAACTGATTATAAGAAAGCCAAATTAATTTATGATTGGATTTGGCAAAATGTAAAATATGGATATAATAAAAATAGACAAATAGGTTTTAAGCCATACGATGTATTTACAATTAAACATGCTGTATGTGGAGGATATTCTAATTTGTACAAAGCTATGTTAAATTTAGTTGATATTCCTGCAGTAGTTGTTACTGGAGATACATCAATGGGTGCACATGCTTGGAATATTGTATACGCTAACAATAAATGGTTTTTTTCAGACAGCACCTGGGGAGATAAATGGGGAAGATATTTTGATAATGATGTTAAAGTAAGTTCTACTGATCATAAAGCAGAGCATTTAGATAATGTAAGCGTATCAAATGGAAGCGGATTAATTTTAGGCTACAATAAAGGTGTATCTGTTGTTGGAGTAGATAATAGTATGTCTTCTGTAGTTGTACCAGAAAAGTATAAAGAACTTGATATTATATCTGTTTCTTATGATTTATTTAAAGATAATTATAATGTTCAACATATATTCATTAGTGATAAAATTAACGAAATAGAGATATCAGCAAGTGAAAACAAATTAAAGAGCATTGAGGTATCAAATAATAATCCAAAATATGCTTCTAAAGACGGGGTTCTATACACAAAAGATTTTTCAAATCTTTTAATATATCCATTAAAAAAAGAGAATACAGATTTTACAATTCAAAAAGAAACAACCTCATATGATTCAAAAGAAACATTTGCTAATAAAAATTTAAAGAATATTTATGTAGAAGATGGAAATAAGAACTTCTCTTCTTATGATGGAGCTGTATATAATTATGATAAAACTAAATTGTTAACTATTCCTGAAGGAAAAGAAAGTATTACAGTTTCTGGATGTGTAGAATTAGATAATACCATATTTGCTTTTAAGACGAATTTAAAAATTGTTAAACTTAATAATGGAATTAAAAAAATCCCTTCTTATGCTTTTAATGGTTGTACATCTTTAAAAGATATATATATTCCAAATACAGTAACAGAGATTGATTCATATGCTTTTGAAAAAGTTGATTTAAATAACTTAACTATTTATGCTGAAGAAAATACATATGCTGAAAAATATGCAAATGAAAACAAAATTAAATTTGTAAACCTTACACAAAAAAATAGACAAGCTGTCTTAAATAAAATTAATACATTAAACAGTTTAATTGAAAAATTTGATAAGATAGATTCAAATAAATATACTGAAGATTCAATGCTTAATTTAAAATCAGCTATCATGTCAGCAAGGAACCTTGTTAAAAAGTCAAATCTTACAGAAAAGCAAGTTGATGAAGAAATAGATAATTTATATACTGCTGTAAAAACTCTTAAAGAAATTTAATAAACTAATTTAAACATAAAAAGATAGATAAATAACTTTTCTAAAAGTTTTCATCTATCTTTTTAATTTTAAATTAAATATTTAATAAGCACCATAGTATATTTAATATAACTACTTTCCTATATTTATTATTTTATTACACCATACCTCTCTAATGGAAAAATCCTAAAGATTGCTTTTCCTTCAATTTGATTTACATTAATTAATCCAAAATCCCTACTATCTTCACTTACTTCTCTATTATCACCTAATACGAAAAATTGATTCTTTCCTACTACTAAAGGAAATTTAATATCTCTATTATAAGTTTCTCCCTTTATATATAACTCTTCTAATTTTTCTCCATTAACGTAAACATAACCAGAAGATATATTAATTTCATCTCCTTCTATGCCTATTACTCTTTTTATATACCTTGTTCTATTATCAGCAAAATGATTAAATGAAGCAACTTCTTTTATATACCTATAACTTTCCTCTAAAAGATTTCCCTTTTCTTCCTCTTTTAAAAATATAATAATATCTCCTCTTTCAGGCTTAACAAAATTATAGCTTAATTTATCTACAATAAGAGTTTCATCACTATATAAAGTGTTTTCCATTGATCTTTGTTGAACCTTTGCCATAGCAAATACTTTTGTATTAATAATAGATAATACTATTATACATACTATAATTGTTAATATAATTCCCCTAATTTCTTTAATTATATTTTTACCTTTCATTTCTATCCCTCCATAAATTCATAACTCAATATAGACATGATATATATATTGTGAAATTCTTCATTTATAAATAATGCATCTCTTTTTATCCCCTCTTCTTTAAACCCACACTTTTCATACATAGCCTTGGCCCTTGGATTATAATCAAATACCTCAAGTTCAATCCTATGTAACTTCAAATTTTTAAAAGCATATTTTAATACTTCTTTAGTAGCTTTATATCCTATACCTTTATTAAAATTAGTTTTATTGAAAATAGCTATTCTATAACTACAACTTTTATATTCAGCATCAATATCCATAAGAACACATTCTCCAATTATACTATTTTTATTATTACATATTAAAAAATGTCTTCTAGCTGAATCATTACTACTCTTTACTATAAATCTTTCTATTTCTTCTTTATTTGGATAATGTGTAGTTCCTGTATAATAAAACATATCCTCATCAGGACTTTCAAATCCTTCCTTCCAATACTCATCTAAATCACTTATTTCTAATAATCTTATGTATATCCCCATATTTATCTCCTCTTCATAGTAATAACTTATAACAATTATAACATATTTTTTGCATATAAATACCATTATAAATTTTACTTTTAATGGCATTTTATGTTAATATATTAATGTACTATTAATTAAATAAATGGAGGAAAATAATAATGGATGCTTTACTTGAAAAATTAATTAGTGCACTACCTATAATAATTATAGTAGTTGTAGTGTTAATTCTCTTCTTATCATTTTGGAGAAGAGTTCCAGCTGACAAAGCTATGGTAATAACAGGTCTTAGGAAAAGGGTTTTATTAGGTAGAGGGGGATTAATGATTCCTATTCTTGAAACAGCTTCTACTATTTCTCTTGAAAATATCTCTATGACTACAGACGTAAATGAAGCACCTGCAAAACAAGGTATATTTGTTAATATAGTAGGTACAGCTGTAGTTAAAGTTAAAAATGATACTGAGAATGTATTAAAAGCTGTAGAGCAATTTTCTAATGGCGGAGAAAAAAATACAGTTAATGTAATTAGAACTATAGTTGAACAAATTTTAGAAGGTAAACTTAGAGGAATAGTATCTACTTTAACAGTAGAGCAAATCAATGAAGACAGAGCTTCTTTTGAGCAAAGAATAGAAGATGACATAAGAAATGAACTTGAATCTATGGGATTAGTATTAATTTCATATACTATTTTAAAAATCAGTACTCAAGGTGGTTACTTAGAAAATAGAGCAAAACCTCAAATTGCAGCTGCAAAATCTGAAGCTGATATTGCAGAAGCAGAAAGAAAAAGAGATACCGAAATTAAAACTGCTGTAGCTACAAGAGAAGGTCAAAAAGCAAAACTTGAATCTGAAACTGAAATTGCTCAAAGTGAAAGAGATAAGAAATTAAAATTAGAATCCTTTAGAGCAGAACAAGATAAGGCAAAGGCTAATGCCGACGTTGCATATAAATTGCAAGAGGCTGAAAATAATGCATTATTAGCTGAACAACAAGCAGCACTTGCTGAAAAAGAAGCTATAGTTGTAGAAAAGAAATTAATAGCTGAAGTTAAAAAACCAGCAGATGCTAAAAAATATGAAGTAGAAGTTGAAGCCGAAGCTAATAAAATACAAGCCATAAAAAAAGCAGAGGCAGAAGCAGAAACTATAAAAGTTAAAGCAATTGCAGAAGCTGAAGCCAAGAAAATACAAGCAGAAGCAGATGCAGCTGCTATAAGAGCAAGGGGACTTGCTGAAGCAGAAGCCATTAAAGCACGTGGTCTTGCTGAAGCAGAGGCTAAAGATAAATTAGCAGAAGCTATGGCTAAATACGGAGAAGCTGCAATTGTAGAAATGATAGTTAATAGGTTACCAGATGTAATGAAGGAAGTTGCTAGCCCACTAGAACAAATAGATAAATTAACTGTTATCGATAATGGTGGAAATCAAGGTGCTTCAAAAGTTTCAAAAATAGTAACTGATGTAGCTGCTAATGGATTTGAAGTACTAAAAGATTTAACTGGCGTAGATTTATCTAAGGTAATAAATGACTTTGTAAATAAAAACTCACAATCAATAGAACCTAAAACAGAAATAATTGATGCAAAAACAACAAATGTAGATAATGACTAAAATCAATGCATAATGCATAATTAAGGTTGTAATTTGTACCAAATCACTAAAAAATAATGTAATAATAAAAACTCCCTCTAAAAGGGAGTTTTTTCCATAACTCTTACCTATCACTTTCCATAACTCTTACCTATTACCTATTACTTATTAACTCTTACCTAATTAATAGTTATTTTCTTTTCTTCCCTAGATGTTTTATATGATCCTACAACAAAAAATACAATTGCAAACAATAATATTGTAAATAAATATTTGTAAGTTTCACTAAAACTATATCCTTGCTGAATATCTGATATAGATTTCATTGCCCATCTTACAGGAGTAAAATAGGATATTTTTTCTATTAATGGTGGCATTATTTCAAGTGGAACAAAAGCTCCTCCAAGCATAAGAAGTAACATATTAGCAAAGTTAAATATATTAGATGCCTCTGTTTTATTTCTAGAAAAAGCACTACAGCATAATGCAAGACTTATTGAAACTAATCCTACTAAAGCAAGAATTATAAATAGTTGAATATTTCTTAACCCCGTTTCTACATTTAGTAGATTTATACTAACAATTCCTAAAACCACTTGAATTAGTATAGTTATATATCCACTTATTACATCTGCTAAATAATATTCTGAAGTTCTAACGGGTGCCATAAAGATTCTCATATATATATTCTCATCTTTTTCATCAAAAATTCTATATGCAGCCCTCATTCCCCTAATTAACATAAACATAATTAAAAAACCAATATATATTTGACTTGAAGAATAATCAGAATGTAAATCATTTAAGCTTTCCTTATTTATATTAAAAGAAATATTACTACTATAATTATCTAGTGCTTTATAATATACCTCTTCATTTTTATCACTTGCTAAAGAAATTTCTCTAACATTATTCATCTCCATATTAACTAGTTCTTTAATTAAATTTCCAATTCCGTCATCTTCTACAGCTGTAATCTTAATTTTACTTACATTACCATCAATAATTTCGCTTTCAAATCCATCTTTAATCTCTATTGCAACATCAATTGCATTTTCTGAAAATAAGTTTTTAACATCTTCTTTATTTATTGAATTTACATTATAGCCTTCCTTGTCTTTTAAGAAATCTATAATAAGATTACTGGTTTTACTACTATCATTATCTATTACACCTATCTTTATATATCCTGAATTACCCCCAATAATCATTAGCATAAGATAAAGAATTAATACAGGAGCAAGCAATCCAATTAAGAAACCGAATGGATTTTTTAATATATCAACTCGCAAATTATTCTTAATTAATACTAATATGTTTTTCATTCCCCTTATCCTCCCTTCTAGTTATTAAGTAAATTATTATTACAGTAACAACTAAAGTTATTCCTCCAAAGGTAAGCCAATCAATTAACAAACTATTGTCATTTGAATAAATATATCTAAATATACTGTTATTAAACCATCTTAATGGGGATATTTTAGTTATTATATTAAATATCCCCTTCATATCTCCATACATTGCCATATATCCACCACCTAAAAAGCATAAGACTGGAATAACTATATTTTGTAATATTGTTACTGCTACCTTATCATCAGAAGATATAATAGGTATTATAGTTCCTAATGCATTTACAATAATTAAAAATGGTATCATAGCTAATGGCATTATTAATAAATTGTTTCCATAATTAACATCAAATAAAATATTACTTAAAATATAAGTAATTAAAGAAACTCCATAGGAAAATATGAAAAACCCAATAAAAGATGCTAAATAATATTTTGATGTTGATATTCCAGATAGCTTTATTCTATCTTTTATATTATTTTTTTTATCATGCTTTAAATTAAATAATGGATAACTTACAAAGTAAAATAGCATAAGCCCTATTTCTGCAACTCCATAATAATCCATGGAGCTTGGACTCTGTTCATAAGGTATATTTTCTTCTTCTATAAAATTAAAAGTATTATCACTATTAATTATTTCTTCAGCCTTTAATGGATTAATAGTATAAACTTCTGTTATTGCATTATATCTATCAGAAATACTTTCTATAATTTGATATACAATTGATGCTCTAATAGAAGAATTATTATTAGAATACATTTCTATATTATTATTCTTTAGATATAATAATATGGCTCTGTTAACCCTAACCTCTTTTTTTCCTTCATCAATATTACTTATTTCTTTTAATTCTATATTTTCTAAATCTTTGCTTCCTTTTACTACATCTATAAATGTATTAAAGACTTCTTTAGTTTTTTCATCACCTTCATCAATATAATAAATTGATAAATCCTCTATAGCTACATTATTATTCTCTTTATCAAAATAATTAGATGTGGCACTTCCAATTAAAAATACTAGGAATAAAGGGAAAAATATCATAAATATAAGGTTTTTTCTATCTCTAATGCAATTTAATATTGTTGCTTTTATAATTGCAGTCATAATACTTCTCCTCCTAATCTCTTAATTTTTTTCCGGTTAATGATAAAAATACTGTTTCTAAGGTAATTTCTTTAAAGCCTATATCATTTATAATTAAATCTTCATTAGATATTTCCTTAATTATCTTACTTATATTATTTACTTCCTTTGCTGATGTAATAATCACATTATTATCAATAGAAATATCTATAACTCCTTCAATATTTTTTAAGTTTTCTAAATTAACCTTATAAATATCCTCTACTCCAAAGCTAAATATTTTTTTATCACTAACTATATCTTTTAATTCTTCCTTAGTTCCCTCAACTATAATCTTACCTTTATCTATAATTGCAATTTTAGTACATAAGCTTTCTGCTTCTTCCATATAATGAGTAGTATAAATTATTGTAACCCCTTCTTTATTTAATCTTTTTACAGCTTGCATAATATTATTCCTTGATTGTGGATCTATTCCTACTGTTGGCTCATCCATTATTAATATTTTAGGACTATGAACTATTGCACAAGCTATATTTAATCTTCTTAACATACCACCCGAAAATTCTTCTGCTTTTTTCTTTTTAACATCTAAAAGCCCTGTAAATTCTAAAGCATTATCAATTGCTTCATTCAATTTTTTTCCTCTTAACCCATACAATTCTCCAAAAAACTTAACATTTTCATAAGCAGTAAAATCTCTGTAAATTGCTATATTCTGTGGAACTAGACCTAAAGATTTCTTAATATTTTTATTACTTTTTCTTATATCTTCTCCTAGTATCTTGATTTCTCCTGAAGTAGGAAATAATAATGAACAAATTAAACTAATTGTTGTACTTTTTCCAGCTCCATTAGGTCCTAAAATTCCATATATCTCTCCTTCTTCTATGGATAAATTAATATTATCTACAGCAATATTATCATCATATTTTTTTACTAAATCTTTAATTTCTATAACCTTCATATTTATCCCTCCACCTTCTTTAATTTTATTATACAAAAAAAGACCTTGCTAAAACTCTAGCAAAGGTCATCTTTAATATATGACATAAGTCATATATTGCTTAAATTCCTTTTAAATAATAAATTGCAATTTGTGTTCTATGAGTTAAATTTGTTTTTTGTAATATAGATGTTATATAATTTTTAACCGTTCCTTCTGAAATATAAAGTTTCTTTGATATTTCTTTGTTACTTAATCCTTCTGAAACTGCCTTCATTACCTCTAATTCTCTTTCAGTAAAAATACTCTCATCTATTTTTTCTTTTTTATCTATTGATGATATTAAATTATTGCTAAGCTTATTTAATATTTCTTCTTGAATAACAGCTATTCCATTATTAACAAGCTTTATGGTTTCTATTATTTTATCAGGTTTGGTATTTTTAAGTAAATATCCCTTTGCACCATTTCTTATTCCTTCGCTTATATATTCATCTTCATCAAAAGTAGTCAAAATTACTACTTTAGTATTTGTATTCTTAGATATTTCTAAGGTTGCTTTTACTCCATTTATTAATGGCATTCTAACATCAACTAAAGCAACATCAATAGTATTTCTTAATAAGAACTCTACTAAGTCCTTACCATTTTCAAAAGTATCTACAACTTCAATTTCATTATCATAAGATAAAATAATTTTTAAACTTTCTCTAATTAATTCATCATCATCAGCAATTACCAATTTTATACTCATACTTCCCCCTAATATGGAATTAAAATAATAACCTCAAAGCCATCCTCATTATTAATTATTATTTTACCATTTAAATTACTTACACTTTCTTCAATATTTCTTAATCCAATGCCCTTTTTTATTTTTTCACATCCAAAGCCATTATCTTTAACTTCTAACTTTATAAACTTATTTAAAATTTCTATTTTAATTTCTATTAAATCACCATTAGAGTATTTAATAGAGTTAGTAGTTAATTCTGTTATAATATGCATAAAAGTTATCCATAAACTTGCAGTAATTTTATCTAAATTTCCAATATATTTTACTTTCCCCTTTATTTTAGTACCTTTAATTTTTTCATCTAGTATTTTTTTTATTCTATTAATTCCAAGTTCTTCTTCAGAAGGCTTTATATTTCTTAAAGTCATTCTTATTTCATCCATACCTTTTCTTAGATTATTAGTACAAGAGTCTAACATAGAAAATCCTTTTTCTTTGTCCTTATCTATAATAAACTTAATTGCCTCTAATTGAAGTAATGTTCCAGAAATAGTATGACCTATTTTATCATGTAGCCTTGAAGATATATTATTTCTTTCCTCTAATCTTGCTGTGCGAAGAATTTGCTCTTCTATATCTCTTTCATCTGCTATTTTTTTCTGTAAATTATATATTGTCTTTCTATAATTTTCTTCTACTTCATTCATTTTTTTTATTTTATTCTCTTGTATTTCATAAATTAATATAAAGATCAACATAATAATTAAAATTATAACTACATTCTTAAAATTTTTATCATTTAGTAAAAAAATTAAAGGTATATTAGCTAATACTATTCCCAAATATATATTCTTTATTTCTTTTTGAAAAAATTCCACTAATAAAATGCTGAGCATTAATACTGATAAATTTATATAATTAGTAGCAAATACAATAACGATAATAGCTTCTACTAAAGATAATATTTTAAATAAAAAACCATGTCTTATTACAATTTCTTTTGTAAATATGACTATAAGATATAAAAGAATAAATAAAACTATTACTAAGCTTATCTTATTAGTTTCTATACTTGTCCACCCTACATATACACTTAATATAAGCTTAAGTAAAATAAACAAATCATAGCTTTTAATTATAACACCCCCAAGAAAAATTAAGAATGTAAAATAAAGAATGAAGAATTAATAAAGAATTGTTGATGTAATAAGTTGAAAATTACTTTAAATTTATTTTAGAAAAACTCCCTTTTAGGGAGTTTTCTCCTGAATTATTCCATTCTTTCATTTTTTAATTCTTTAATTATTTCACTTTAACTTTCTATTTTGCATTAAAAAATTTTCCATAGCGTTTTACTATATTAATAATTACTTCTACTGCTTTTTCCATAGATTCAACTGGTACATATTCGTATTTTCCATGGAAGTTTTCTCCCCCAGCAAAGATATTTGGAGTTGGTAATCCCATAAACGATAATCTTGCACCATCTGTACCTCCACGAATTGGTCTTATATTAGGAGTTATATTTGCTTCTATCATAGCTTCATTTGCATTTTCTATTATATGCATTACAGGTTCTATTTTTTCTTTCATATTTCTATATTGGTCCTTAATTTCAACAACTACTGTACCTTCACCATATTTATTATTTAATTCTTTTTCAATTTCTTTCATCTTATTTTTTCTTGCTTCAAAAGTTTCTGTAAAGAAATCTCTTATAATATAATTTAATGTTGAATTTTCTACTGTAGCATTTATATCTGTAAGATGATAAAAGCCTTCATATCTTTCTGTTTTTTCTGGAACTTCATCTAGTGGCAAACTATTAATAAATTCATTTGCTACCATAATAGAATTTAACATCTTATTTTTAGCATAGCCTGGATGAACATTAACTCCTGTGATCTTAACTTTCACACCTGCAGCATTAAAGTTCTCAAACTCTAATTCACCTATTCTTCCACCATCCATAGTATATGCAAAATCTGCTCCAAAGCCTTCTACATCAAAATGATCTGCTCCTTCTCCTATTTCTTCATCTGGAGTAAAACCAATCTTTATATCTCCATGTTCTATTTCAGGATGATTAATTAAGTACTCAACTGCTGTCATTATTTCTGCAATTCCAGCCTTATCATCTGCTCCTAAAAGTGTATTTCCATCTGTTGTAATAAGCCTTTGCCCTATATATTGTTTTAATTCTGGTGAGAATTTTGGAGATAAAACTACAGAATCATTTAATTTAATATCACCACCATCATAATTTTCTACTATTTTAGGATTTACATTTTCTCCACTATAATCAGGTGCTGTATCCATGTGAGCTATAAATCCTATAGCAGGTAGATCTTTATTACAGTTTTTATCTAAAGTTGCATATACATATCCATACTCACTAATTCTTGCATCCTTTAGTCCTAATTCCTTTAGCTCATTACATAATATTTCAGCAAGCACTAATTGTCCTTTAGTACTTGGAGTTACTCTTGTTGTTTCATCTGATTTTGTATTTAACTTAACATATTCTAAAAATCTTTCTTCTACTTTTTTCATAGTGTCACTCTCCATTCTACATTGTTTTATTACTTATTTATATAAATTATACTTTTAAATAAAACAATACTTTTTACATTATTTATCTTATACTCTATATTTTAGCACAGTACAGTAAAATATTTTTATAAAATATTATTAAAAACATAAAATAAATGTTAAATTAGTCCCTTTACCTAATAAAAATATGGAGCTATCACATTATCGAATTAATATCCCTTAGTGGTAGCTCCTGTTTTATTTATGAAATTCATTTAGATAAACTTAAATTCTCTATATTAGTAGCAATTTAGAAAACAAAGTACTGTAGTCAATAATAACACAATTACTTAGATATTCACTTAATCTACATTGCAGTTAATCCACCATCAATAATAAATTCAGATCCTGTTGAATATCTTGATTCATCTGAAGCAAGGTAAAGAACTAAGTTTGAAACTTCTTCTGGCTTAGCCATTCTTCTCATTGGAATTTGCTTAGCAAACTTCTTAATTACTTCATAGGATTCTCCTTCAGTAACCATTGGTGTTTCTATTATACCTGGATGTACTGAGTTAACTCTTATTCCATATGGTGATAATTGAAGTGCTGCTGCCTTTGTCATTCCACGAACTGCAAACTTCGTATCTGTGTATCCAATTGCACCCCCTACCATTCCATTCATAGATGAAATATTAACTATTGAAGCTGTTTCTACTTTCTTCATAGAAGGAGTTAATGCCTTAATTCCAAGAAAAACAGATACTTGATTTATATCTACTATTTTTCTATATTCTGCTTCAGTCATTTCTATAATAGATTTATTCATAGATATTCCAGCATTATTTACTAAAATATTAACTGGTCCAAATATTTTTTCAGTTTCTTCTACAACTTTATTCCAACCTGAAGCATCAGTAACATCATGTTTAATGAATTTTGCATTACTACCTAATTCTTCTTCTAATAATTTACCTTCTTCTTCATTCAAGTCTGTAAAAACAACTTTTGCGCCTTCCCTTACAAATAATCGCACATGAGATGCTCCCATTCCACGTGCTCCTCCTGTAATAATAGCTATTTTATTTTTTAAACGTTTCATTCATAAATCCTCCTTAGTTAATTTTAAAATTTATATTATATATACATTTATTAGTTTTTATTATCCTACTTCTAATTCTCAAATATATTAGAAATATAAAAAGCAAATACTTTAACAAAAGTGGTATCTTATATTTCCTAATTTTATTTTAATGATCCAAGTTTCTAATATATCTAGATAAAAAAAGGTTGTCTCACTAAATAATAATGCGACAACCTACAGTAGTAGTATTAATATTTATTTGAATTTGATATTATCTAAAATTATATTTTGTAACTATACTTTCTCTATTTGTAATTACATCATTATAATATTCATAGAATGATAATCCTAGGAAACTACCTGTTACATTGTATAAATTTTTATATCCAAGATTTTGTAATGCTAAAGCTGCATTATAGCTTCTTTGACCTGTTCTGCAATGTAAATAAACTGGAACATCCTTTGGTATTTCATTAACTCTTTCTCTTAATTGACTTAATGGGATATTCTTTGCTCCTTTTATATGTCCATTTTCATATTCTCTAACTTCTCTTACATCTATAATATAAGCATTACTTTCTACTAAGTCTCTTACTTTATCTACATTAACTTGTTTGAAATCACCATTCAATAAATTAGAAGCAATGTATCCAGCATAGTTTACAACATCCTTAGCTGTACTATATGGTGGAGCATAACAAAGTTCTAAATCCTTTAAGTCTTCCACTGTACCACCTAGTTTAATTAATGTAGCAACTACATCAACTCTCTTAGCTACATCACCCATTCCAATAGCTTGTGCTCCTAAAACCTTTCCTGTTGGCACTTCAAATAATAATTTAAAATGCATTGGTTTTGCATCTGGCATAATTCCAACCTTATCATTTGTTATTAATCTTACTATATCATAATTTATATTCATATTTAAAGCTTTTATAAGGCCTTCATTTAATCCAGTAGATGCCGCATTATAATCAAATACTTTTATAGCTGAAGATCCTATATAACCTTTATTTATTCCCTTTTTACCATTTATATGATCTGCAACAGATCTTGCTTGCTTCAAAGCTGGACCAGCTAGTGATATTTTTGTAGTGCTATGAGTTAATGCATGATAAACTTCTATTGCATCACCAACTGCATATATATCATCATCACTTGTCTTGTAATTAGAGTCAACTTTTATAGCTCCAGTTACTCCGATTTCAAGTCCTGCTTCCTTTGCTAAAGTTGTTTCTGGAGAAACACCTATTGCCATTACCACAGCTTTTGCATTAATCTTCTTACCAGAATTTAAAACCACTTTATTTTCTTCAAAGTTTTCAACTTTATCACCTACAATTAAATTAATTCCTTTATCATAGATTTCCTTATGTAATATTTGAACCATATCATAATCAAAAGGTTTTAATATTTGATTTAATGCTTCAATTAATGAAACATTATAGCCTGCTTCTCTTAAGTTTTCAGCAGCTTCTACTCCTATAAATCCACCACCTATTACTGCTACGTCTTTAGCATCAAGAGCCTTAACAAATTTATTTAATTTATCTATATCTACAACATTTCTAATTGTAAATACATTAACCTTATCAATACCTGGAATATTAGGTACTATAGGCTTAGCCCCTGGAGATAAGATTAACTTATCATAACTTTCCCTATAAGTTTCTCCAGTTAAATAATTTTTAACTTCAATTTCCTTATTCTCTTTATCTATTAAAGTTACTTCACTATTTACCCTTGCTTCAATATTATATTGTGATTGAAACTTTTCTGGACTCATAAGAACCAACTTATCAGCTTCATCAATTAATCCACTTAAATGATATGGAAGAGCACAGTTTGAAAAAGAAACATGAGGTCCCTTCTCAAACATAATAATTTTATCCTCTTCACTTAATCTTCTTAATCTTGCTGCTGCTGAAGCTCCACCTGCAACTCCACCAACTATTAATATTTTTTTCATCCTAAAACCTCCTAAAATTAGTGAATAGTTAATAGTGAAGAACCAAGAGTTAATAGTTCTTGTAAAAACTTAGCATGCTAAGTTTTCTTAATTTTTATTTCTTTACTCTTACTCTTACTTTTTACCTATTACTTCTTACTTATTACCTCTTACTTTTTACCTATTACTTATTACTTCTCGCCTATTTTCTCTTGCTTCCAACATAAGAACCTACGCCACCTGATACATTTACAACATCAAAGCCCAAGCCTATTAATTTACTACAAGCTCTAGCACTTCTAGCTCCTGATTGACAAATAATATGATATTCCTTATCTTTATTTAAATATTTTTCAGGGCTTTCTAAAAGTTCTCCCATTGGTATGTTCTTTGCTGTCTTTATACTTCCACTTCTATATTCATAAGCTTCTCTTATATCAATTAAGTTAATCTTACCAATTAAATTATCAATATCATTAACATTTATAACCTTTCCTGTACTTCTATTAAATAAACCAAACATTTAACCATCTCCTATGTAATTTCTTTATTAATTATATTTTAAATCAAAAATAATAATTTTTATGTAACTAAGTCACAATAATTGAAATATTTTAACTATTTATATATAATTTTAATATTGAAAAATTTTTTTGCATAGAAGGTAGAAATTATGATAGATAAAAATTTATATCAAACTAGTGATTTTAAAAATATAGTAATAAATGATATTCCATTAATAGACGTCCGTGCACCTATAGAATATGAAAAAGGTGCTTTTCCTAATAGTATAAATATCCCTATATTAAATAATGAAGAAAGACATATAATTGGTATTTGTTATAAAGAAAAAGGTAATGAAGAAGCTACGAAGCTTGGATATAATATGATTTCCGGAAAAATTAAAGATGAAAGAGTATCACTATGGACAAGCTTTATAAAAGCAAATCCAACTACTGTAGTTTATTGTTTTAGAGGTGGTTCAAGATCTAGAATAGCTCAAGAATGGATAAATGAAGAATTAGAAATAGATATAAAAAGAATATTAGGAGGTTATAAAGCTTTCCGTAACTACTTACTAGATTCCTTATCAAAGGAAAATCAAAACTATACTCCTATAGTTCTAACTGGCTATACAGGTTCAGGAAAAACAAAATTATTAAAAGAAGTTAAAAACTCCATAGATTTAGAAGGAATCGCTAATCATAGAGGTTCTTCCTTTGGTTCTCATGTTACTTCACAACCTACTCAAATAAACTTTGAAAACACTCTAGCTTATGATTTAATAAAAAAACAAAATATAGGTTATAAGCATTTAGTTTTCGAAGATGAAGGAAAAAACATAGGTAAAAACTTTATTCCCCAAGAGTTTTTTAACTATTTTCACTCTGGAAATATAGTTCTTTTATCTTCAAGCCTTGAAGAACGAATAGAAAATACATTAAAAGAATATGTTATTGAATCTCAAGGTGAGTACATAAACATTTATGGATGTGAAAATGGTTTAAGCGAATGGTTTAATTATATATATTCTAGTATGGAAAGATTAAAAAAGAGATTAGGTGGAGATAAATTTAAAAAAGTTATAGATGAGCTTGAATTTGCTTATAAAAATCAGCTATCTACAGGAAACATAGATTATCATAAATACTGGATTGAATTATTTTTAAAGGAATATTATGATCCTCTTTATAAATATTCTTTAAACAATGTAAAAGATAAAATTATTTTTAGTGGAAATTATAAAGATGTAAAAGATTATTTAAATACCTTAAAATAAATAGAGCTGCCTAAGCAGCCACTATTTATTTTTTTAATTGCAATATTTTGCTATTATCCTTAATACTATACGTTATTTCCTTGTAATCTATATTAAAAGAATAACTGTATTTTAATAATTCTTCAAAAAACAATGTAGCCTTTTCATTTTTATCATTAATATATATTTCTTTAAATTTTCCATCATCAATGAATTCTATTTTTCTTATACAATTCTCTATATTTTCTATATAAATTACTGGTTTAGAGAAACTTTCTCCAAAATCTTGAGAATAACAACCATATATATTTTTCTTACTTATCCAAAGCAAATATATCACATTATTTAATTCAAGAAGTAAGCAAGATGATAAATTTTCATCGTCATATATATTAAGTTCTCTTTGTTTATATATACTACTTTTAAAAGAATTGTACTTGTAAATCAATGTTTTTTTTCCTTCTTCATTAATAATAAATAAGGAATGAATTTTATTATTAGTTATACAAAAGGACGCATCTATATATGAGTGATTTGAAATGAAAATAATTTTATCCATAAGCCAAGTATTACTCTTTATGTTATATGTTTTAAGTATTATTTTGAACATATTAAAGGAAGTACTAAGTATTATTAAAGATATATATTCTTTGTCATATAAAACCTTATAGTTTATATCTATGTCATTTTTTTCTTTATATATTATTGAGCTTTGGGAATTAATATTATTACGGAAATATATTGAAGTTGAATCGCTATCTAAAGTATAGAAAATAAAAAATATATCTTTTAATAATATAGCTTTAATATTAATTGGAGTGATAAATTTATGTTTAATATAAAAAATAGTACTGTATATCAAATTTCCACTATTTAAAGTGCACAAAATAATATTGCCTATTAAGTCTTGATATATTAAATTGATATTCCTATTATAATCTTCAACAACATACAAATATTTAAGGCATCCTTTAGTTATTATTTTCTTGTTTATAATCTTATTCTCAATAAGCTCCTCATAAATAATCCCTACTTTTTCTTTGTAGTAAAACTTTAATAATCTTTTATCTTTAGTTCTTAATAAAAAATTATTATATTCTTTGTTTTTCATTTTATACCTCACTTAACTTATCTTTAATTTCTTTAGATGGTATAAAAATAAGTTCTTCTTTTATTGCATAAGTTGAAATAATAGAACTTACATCAAAAATAATAAAACTATCCTTTATATATGGAAAAGACATAATTTTACTAGAGGATTTCACAATAAAATCCAAATCATCATTTTCCTCTTTTGATATATATAAAATAGCCTTTTGTTTTCCACATAAATTACCTTTTATATTTAATATTTCTTTATTAGAATCAATGCATTTTATATAATATGGAATTATAAAATCAAAATACAGTATTATATAATCTTCCTTATTACTTATATATTCTTTATTCTTACTTTCTTCAATAACCTTACAATTTTCAAATCTTATTTCTTCTATATTTATTTTTGCTGCATTACTTAATTCAATTTTTTCTTGCTGAAAAATTATTTTTTCTTTGTAAGTAGATAATACTTTATTAGCTAAAATAACTTCACCTGAATTATTATCAATATTAGACTTGTTACTACTTAATATATCATCATTATTATAAGAATCTTTTTGAATAGCTACTATATCATAAGGACTTGAATCTTTCTCCATAAATTTTAATGTATTTATTATTTTTTTATTATTAATATCTATTAAATCCAATGCTCCTCTACCAGTATTATCCTTGCTAGTAGCTAAAAGTATATCATTATCTTTTAAAGGTTTAGTTTTTTGAGGGTTACTTAAAGAAGTTTTCAAATTACCTATAATACTATTTTTTGAAGTATCTATAATTTCTATTCTATTAATACCTGAATTCACAATATAAAGTATTCCAAAATTTTCTTCAATAGATGTAATATTAGATCCTGGAGGAAAGCTTATATATGATATTTCATCAGTATTAAGATCAATTAATGCTAAATTACCATTAAGTCCTAATTTGCTTATACCTTTATTGCCTATATACAAAAATCTATCTTCTTCTCCGATACAAAAACAATTTGGATTTTCACCTATATTTTTATAAGTTTTTATAAGTCTTAGTGATTCTGTATCATAAATCTTTACTTCATTTTTAAAAATATCTAAAGTAAAAAGTTTACTTCCATCCTTATTTATCTCAATACTATCAATTGCAATAAATCCACTTATTTTATCAATTATCTTATTTTCTTTTAAGCTGTATATGTATACTTCTTCAATATTTGAAATAAAAATTTTTTGAGAGATGGAATCCACTTTTACATGACCGTTATTAGGAATATTTAAAGTTTTTATATCTTTAGTTACACTATTAATAATAGTAATCCTATCATTCCTATCAGTAGCAATATATATATTATTTTTATTATCTAAAGCTATTTCAAAGGGTCTTGGTCCAACTTTAATTTCATCTATAATACTTAAACTTTCACCATTGATTATAGAAATCTTATTAGTTCCTAAGTTAGATACATAAATAATACTTTTACTTATTGCATTAATCATGGATTCCTCTTTCCTCCCTCTTACTCTATTAATTCATACTCCTCTTCTTTACCATTCTTTATAATTTTAAATACAGCAGTTGGATAAATATTATTTCTATCAATCTCTATCTTAATATTCTCTCTATCCTCTTCTTTAATTTTTAAAGCTTGTGTACAACTTATATTTATCTTGTTAGGAGCTGTTACTAGCTTTGTTTTTATATTTTTAAGCCTTAATCTATCATATATATAGAGAGCTCTATAATGTGAAGTAAAAACCATTATATAGTCATATTCATCTACTTTCATAATTTTCTCCAATTCCTTTTGCAATATATATTTTCATTTTATGATATTATTTTTTATACGTTCCCACTAAAGTTATATCCTTTTTCTAAGTAGCTTTTCCATTACAGATTTATTTTTCTCTACTTCAAATTCTTCATTAATCCTCTTATTTTCTTCTATTAAGGAAGATACTTCTTTTTTTATTAACAAATTTTCTTCTAAAATTATTCTATTTTTATTTTCTAGTGTACTTTTTAAATCAATTTCTTCTTGAATCTTCCTATCCTTTATTATTAATTCCTGAGTAATATTATTTAACTCTTCCTTAAGCAAATTTGTTTCATCTAAATATTCTTTTAAATCAGCTTCAATCTTTTCCTTTTCAGATTGTGATAAAGATATATTGTTTCTTAATCTATCATTTTCTTCTTTTAATAAGGATATCTCTTGTTTAAGTCCATTATATTCATCCATTGTAATTTCCTTTTGAGATAAGTTAAAATTAATATTTTTTATCTCATTTTTTAGAAATTCAATCTCATCAAGATATAAATTTATTAAGTGTGCTAATTTTTCTTTTTCTATATTTAATAAATTTATTTCATTGGTTAATGATTCTATTTCCTCATTTAATTTTTCATTATCACCTTGTATTTTTTTTTGTAATTCTAAAAAAATATTACTATTTTCTTCAGCTTTTCTTTTTTGTTCTAAAGCTCTAGCTAATTGCTGACTATATTTTTCTATTCCCTGTTGATTTTTTTGCAATAATATATTTTGATGATATAACTTATCTTCTAACTCCTTATTTTCTTCTTTTACTCTATATAGTTCTGCTTTTATTTTCTCAATATCTCCAATGCTAGAAATATCTCTATTAATATTTTTTAATGAATTGCCATATTCATTTTTCTCACTTACTATTAAATCTTTAGGATCATATAAATATATATCTAATCCTGTTGTAGCATAAATGCTTTTTCCTTTTATATTTCCTTCTTTAACTTCACTTATATAAGCATTACACCTTTCTATTTTTATATTCTTATCTCTAATATATTTTTTCTCTGATTCCCACTTATCTCCAAGAAAAATTGAATAGAAAATTTCATTATTTTCAATCCAAAAAGAATATGTTTTATTCCAAATATTAATTAATAAAGGTTCACTAATATTGTTTTTTCCTTCATATACTCTAAAGTATTTAAACCTTCCTGTTGAATCAATTATCACATGATCTAAGAAGTAATATGAATTTTCTTTAGATCTATTTAAAATATGAATATTCTTTCTATCTAACTCTACATCAAAATATACTTCTTCTCCTTGTATTCCATAAAGCCTATTAGAAGGTAACCACTGCCTATTTTGATAAATTGAGTAATTTAAAGATAATTCATCACCTTCGTCTGATAAGTAAAATAAATAAATTTCATTATTATTACTTAAATTAATTAGGTAGTATTCCTTTAAGTTTGGTTTTAAAATTATATCTTGTAATTTATTGTTATTGCTCTTATTTCCATCCCATATACAATGCATAAGTATCCCATGGTCACTGCCATCTTCACTAGCTAAGGAATAAAAAATATGCATATTTGTGCCAATTATTTTGATTTTAATATTTTCAATAATATAATTATTGTCTTCTATTTTATCTAAGACCTTACCAACCCATTTTTTATCTTTCATAGTACAGTATCTTAATTCACCTTTAGTATTAGAATATACTAAGTGTATTCCTTCGCTGTCATCTATAAATAATCCAAAGCCTGTTACCCTACTGTCGATTAAGGTTTCTTTTGTCCACTTTCCTTCTGTATACATAATTCTATAGTTTAACTCTTTATTGTCATTTACTGAAAATCTCCATAAATTATCTTTGTAGTCAACATATAGCCATGGATATAACCCTCTCATGCTCACCTCTCCTTTTTATATAAATAATCTATATGAAAAAATATATACATAAACCATCTATAAAAGTATATTTATATTTATTTTATATTATGCTGTTTTAAACTATAAAAAACTTTTCCAATGATCAATTTTTCATATCACCACTTCATTACTATTTCATATCATATATTGTGAGTAGTAAAATGATAATTTAGTATTTTATAAAGGAGAGTCTATATGTCCATTAACTTTAAAAAATTTATGCCTCGTCCAGGACTAGTAAACAAACAAGGCCGCTTACCTGATCCTGCTGAATTAGTATGTATAGAAGTACCTAAGGTATTTGACCAATGCTTAATTAAAAGATGTCTTGTATATTGTGATGGTCCAGATACAAACACTACTGATTGCGAATTAAGAAGTGACCCACTTGAATCACCAAAAAGATATATTTCAAGTAGAGACTTTAAATTAACTCTAAACAATGTAGATAAAATTCCAATTAAAAAACATCATGACTATAAAAAAATAGTATTAACCTACACAATATCCTTCTATTCAGATTATCTTGACTGTGATGGAAAAACTAAGAGCGAATATTATGAAATTAATAGAACTGATACAATAGGAAAATTCTATTGTCCAGATTCAATATCTCAAGCTACAACTACGCTAGGTGATGAAATTTGTGATAATAACTTAATTAAACTTGAAATGGTTGCAGAAGTATTACATGGTGAAATAGTTACAGATGAACATTGTGATGAATTTTTAGATATTACATTAGGTTATTATATTGTAGTTAAATGTGAATTACTTGTTCAACTTTTAATACCAGCTTATGACTATTGCCCAGTTCCAAAAGTTGCTTGTGAAGATGAACCTGAAGAAGATCCATGTGAAGTATTTGATAGGGCTCCAATTCCTAAGTTCTATCCAGATCAACATTTAGATCCATTATTCCCAGACAATGATTCCTGTGAGGAAGAGCCCTTAAATTAATATTTTTTATTTCTACTTATGAGGTAGTAATTAATCTAATAATTTTTATACTTTTATAAAAGTACTTAAGTAAATAAAATATATGATAGTTATGTACTAAAATGCAAAATGGAGCTAACTTTATCAGCTCCATTTTTAATTTATTTTAAAAATTTCTTTAGCTATATTATTTGCAGCTATAACCCCACTTTGCAACTCTCCTTGTTGAGTTCCATGCTTAGTACTTGTACTATCCCCTGCAAAGAAAACTCTATTATTAAGTTCAGAGCTTATACTAGAGTAAGAATATAAAGTTTTATCTTCAGGTTTATATATAGTAGAAAATCCCCATATATATTGCACATCAGACCAAACTAATGACTTATAATCTAATAAAATATTATCTAAATATCCTTTTGATAAATTATGAATATTTTCAATATATCTTATAGTATCATTTATTTTTATATCATCAGTTAAGTAAGAAAATTCATCTGCTTTATCTCCAATACTACTGCTTGCAAGCAATATGCCTGGTTTCTTTAAAGATCTTCTTATATCTACACAAGCTTTATTATTTTCATCAAAATAAATACTTTCACTATTTAAAGGATATTCAACAGAATAAATAGGCAAATCTGTTATTGTCTTTCCCCCTATTATTCTTTTATTATTTACTCCTTTTTCCCAAAACCTTTCTTTCACATATAAATATATTTTTTGAGAATTTTTTAATTTTATCTCATCAATTGCTGCTAATTTATCATTACTAAAGACTGAAATACCCTTTATCCTCTTTATACTATTAAAGGGTACTGTAATTAATAAAAAATCAAAATCTTCATTTGATTCTAATTTATTTTCTAAGTCTAGATATCTTATACCTATCTTATCTTTTTTATAATAAATTTCCTCAACAGAATAGCCTAATTTAACATTAGCCTCTCCTAACTCTTCTTTACTAATGTTAGAATAATATTTAGAATTTTCTTCTGTTATTGCACCATAAATTGCTTGTGGTAATTTTATCATTCCACCTAAAATATTATAATTATTACTAAAATCTAAAGTATATTGTTTGTGTAAAAATTCTATTAAGCTAAAATCATACCATTCTTTAATTCCATTAATATATCCTATGAGATTTATAGCATCTCTACTAAAACCTTCTAACTGAAAAGCTTTCTTTAATGTTAATTTATCTAAATCTACTATTTTCTTTGAATAATTCTTTTTTATCTCTAATAGCTCTTTTCTTTCCTCTACAGTTAATTTCATTAAATATTTATTATATATATTTAAATGCTCTCTAGTTTTTAATTTTATTTTATCTATCTTTGTTAAAGTATACTTTGGTAAAATATTTTTTGATATTTGTTTTTCTGTATTATAAGAAAAGTTATTTCTCAAATAAAAATTTTGATTTTTATTAATGCAAGGGTACGTTTTTAAATTAAATAGATTAATATAATGCCATGTTGTATAGTGAGATATTGGAATACTACTTTCTCCAAATTCTCCGTAATACTTATTTAATCTATCAAAGTAATGAGTATAAACCCTTCCTCCAACTCTTTTACTTGCTTCAAAAATGGTAATATTACAACCAATCTTTTTTAACTCATAAGCAGCAACAAGCCCAGCTTCCCCAGCACCAACTATTGCTATCTTTACTCCTTTTCCATTATTGCTATTACATATACTTGTTATATCTTCTGGAGGACTTAATAATTTTATTATATTTTCTAAATCTTCCTTTCTATTTTCTTTCTTAAGTTCATTTTCAAGAGCAATATATCTATCATAATCACTAGGTGTATTTAAAAGGTTCTTATTTCTTGAATTATACTCTTCCATCAGCACTTCACATCCTAATGCTATTATTTACATATATAATATATATGTACTTATTGATTTATTATTTTGCTTTATAAATCTTTATAATATTTTTAATAAATTCATCTATATCCTTTGATGTATTAAAGCATCCTGGGCTAATTCTAACTGTTCCTATATATTCTGTTCCAATAACTTTATGAATTAATGCAGCACAATGATATCCTGTTCTTACAGCAATTTCTGCATCATTTAACTCTTCACCAACAATTGAAGCATCAATACCTTCTATATTAATAGATAGTACTGATAATCTATTTTTTAATGAAGTACTTCCATAAATCTTTACAAAGTCTAAATTTTTTAATTCTCTTATAAGTTGGTCCATTAATTGCATTTCTTCATTATAGATATTTTCTATTCCTATTTTTTTTATAAATTTTACCCCTTCGCATAATCCTACTATTCCTGGAGTATTTAAAGTTCCACTTTCAAATCTATCAGGTAATTCCTTAGGCTGATCTATAGAGTTTGATATACTTCCAGTTCCTCCTTCTTTAAATGATTTCAGTTCAATTCCCTCTCTTATATATAATGCTCCTGTACCTTGTGGCCCAAGAAGCCCCTTATGTCCTGGGAAAGCTAATAAATCTATATTATCTCTCTCCACATCTATACTAATGGAGCCTGCACTTTGAGATGCATCTACTATAAACTTAACTCCATACTTTTTTGCAATTTTGCCTATGCTATTAATATCTTGTATACTTCCTAGTACATTAGATGCATGATTAATTATTATTGCTTTAGTATTAAATTTTATTTCATCTTTTATATCTAAAGGATTTATAAATCCTGCTTTGTCTGATGATATTAATGTTACTTCTACTCCATGTTTAGCCATTGAATTCAATGGTCTAAGAACAGAGTTATGTTCAAGAACTGTACTAATAACATGATCTCCTTTCTTTAATAATCCTTTAATTGCTATATTTAAGGCTTCCGTAGCATTATGTGTAAAAACTATATTGAAAGGATTTCTTATATTAAAAATTTCAGATATTAAATTTCTTGACTCCATTACCTTAAGTGCAGATTTAATTGCCATATTATGAGAACCTCTTCCTGGATTTGCACAATAGTTTTTCATACAATTAATTACTTCTTCATATACCTTAGAGGGCTTTGGAAAAGAGGTAGCTGCATTATCTAAATAAATCATTTTACCACCTTTTATTAATACTCTAGTATATTATATTAATGCTATTAAATTTTAGTTCTTATTATACATATAAATCTCTTTACCTAATAAATAAATCTCCTAATGAAAAACACCTGGAGATTTAATAATAATATCTCTATAAATTTATAAGAATCCCAGATATGAAAATCCATATCTGGGATTCAATTTATACTAATTATAATATATATTATTTTTTATATTATAGTATTTAATTAATATTCTTCGTAATAGTGTTCTCTTTTACATTCATTACATCTATTTGACTTACATGTTGATATTGCTCCAAGTGTAGCGTTGTTAATAGGAAGACCAACTGTACCAATTGCAGTAGTAACTGTTGCTACTGCTGTATAAGTGCAGCAATCATTATTACATGAATCAGAATCACAAATAAAGAATGAAAAAGTTCCTGCTGATCCTGCTGCTGGTATAAAACTCCATACTGGTCCAACAGGAACTGGAGCTAATTGACATCTACATTGTTTAAATATTTGTATATTAATTGCTCCAGATGTAAATCCTGTAGGAACAACTATATTACTTGCAAATTCTAACTTAGTAGTTGGATCACACAAGCAAGAAGTATCTAAAGTAAGTGATGCAAGAGTAAATGGAGTAGCTCCTGCTGCTGTACCAGCTGGAATTGTAACTGAACTTGGGCATCCACATTTTATAATTGTTGGACATTTTTCTTCTATTCTTTCTTTTCTTCTTTCTTTTCCACAAGAATCATAATAATATTTTGACATTGAATTCATCATTGAATCCTCCCTTTAATAATAGAAATAATTATAATTTAACATTCTTTTAATATAACGTTTTACCTGTTACCATTTAAGTTTTCTTACATAAATCATCTTCTGTACTTTATAACCAACTTAATTTTTTAATTTAATGCTTCAGCTACCATTTCAAGATTAATTATAGTAATATTTATTTTAAAAATCCCAAGATGACTAGTCCATCTTGGGAAATATCTCGAGATTTACTGCAAATTACATATTATTAATTTATAATATAACTATCTATCAAAATCTCTTCTACATTTGTGACAACTATTTTTACAAGTTGCTATTGCTGATAATGATGCATTATTAAATGCTGCTCCAGCTGTAGCTGCTGCAACACCAGTAATTGTTGCAACTACTGTGTAAGTGCAGCAATCGTTATTACAACTATCGCTATCACAAATATTAAATGAAGGATATATTGCGCCTGTAAGTGTAGTTGTTGTTAATGCTCCAACTACTGGCCATGAAGGTCCAATTGGAGTTGGAAGAAGTTGATTTCCACATTGCTTAAATACTTGCAAACTTACTCCTCCAGTAGTTAATGCAACAGTTGAAGTAAAAGCAGCTGAAAAACTTAATCTAACAACTGGATCACATAAACAAGAAGTATCTAAATTAATAGAAGCAATTGTTATAGATGTAGTTCCAGTAGTTAAAACTGGTAATTGTATAGTACTAGGACATCCACATTTAACTATTGTTGGGCATTTTTTTCTTCTCTTCTTATTTCTTTTCCACAAGGCTCATGGTAGCATCTTGACATTGAATTCATAAATTGAATCCTCCTCTTTTTTATTTAGTAAATCTTTTTTATTTAATAAAAATATTTATAATTTAGTATTTATAGTTTTTTATTTCTTTTTATTATTTTTCTGTCTTACACTATATTTTTATATTTTTCTTTTGTTCTTCTGCTCTATATTATCTATCTTCATCATCACATTCTTGAAATAATGGCTCTAAATTTTGATCTGGATAGAATTTAGGAATTGGAGATCTTTCAAATCTTTCACATGGATCTTCTTCAGGTTCTTCTTCACAAGCTTCTCTAGGAACTGGGCAGTAGTCATACGCTGGAATTAATAGTTGAACTAATAATTGGCATTTAACTACTATAAAATAGCCTAAAGTAATATCTAAAACTTCATCTCCAGCCTCATCTTCTATTATTTGTCCATCTAAAGCCTCAGCTACCATTTCAAGCTTAATTATATTAGATTCTTCACAAGTAACATCTTCGTCACTACTTGCTGAAATTTGAGCAATAGAATCTGGGCAATAGAACCTTCCAACAATATCTGTTCTATGAATTTCATAAAATTCACTTTGGTTTATGCCACTATTATCAATATAATCTGAATAAAAGCTTATAACATAATTAAGAACTAATTTTTTAAAGTTTGGGTCCCCCTTAAGAGGAATCTTATCAACTGATAATAGTCTTACTCTAAAGTCCCTACTTGAAAGATATCTTTTAGGATTTACTAAAGGATTGCTTCTTAACTCTTCATCAGTAGTTAATGAATCTAGTCCGTCAGCATATACTAAACATCTCTTTATTAAGCATTGATCAAAAACCTTTGGAACTTCAATACAAACTAACTCTGATGGATCTGGTAAACGCCCTTGCTTATTTACTAGTCCAGGTCGTGGCACGAATTTCTTAAAGTTAATGGACATATATTCTCCTTTCATAAAAACTACAATACTATAAAATGATTTTTGTAATTATAGTACATATTATGATGTATTATAAAAGATGTGATATTTAATTGTCTTATGCTAAATTTTTTATTTATTTTTTTACAAAAAAAACTGTACCAAACATTATTTGCTTGGTACAGTTTTTATTAAAATTACTTATTTAAAGCTTCTAATAAAGTTTCTAAATTTAATCCATGAACCTTTGCTGCATCTTCAATGCTTTCTGCTTGTGCTGATGGGCATCCAATACATCCCATTCCAAAACTCATTAATATTTCAGGAGCATTTTCCTTCATTCTTACAACTTCACCTATTGTCATGTCCTTAGTTATCATACTTTTCACCTATCCTTATATTATTTTAGATACAATATTTATTTTAAAATATCTTAATTGTTATAAGCAATATTTATTTTTTAATTCTTCTAAAATAGATAAATTTTCATCTTTTATATTTAAAAATTCATCTTCGAATTCGTTACATTCCTTATTGATTAATTTAATAGTATCATCTTTTAATTCTCTTTGTGCAAACTTGTAAATTATATTATCTTCTTTGTGAATATGTCTTTCTAAAAGATTAGTATAAGCTACTGCATTTGCAATGATATCAAGCTTAGCTTCATTATTTCCCTTTTTAAAATTTTCTAAAGCTTCACTTAAACTTGTTATATATAGTCTTCCTAAATCATGCTCAACTAGCATTCCATATTTAACAACTTTTTCAGCAGTTTCTCCTATTTCATCTACCATTCTATTAAATAGCATTATTTCTTCCTTTTTATGATGATGTGAGTCTGCATAATTTCTTACAAAAGATATTATTTTATTGAAGTCATCAAAATTAACATCTTTTCCTTCTAATATAGAGTAACATGCTTTTCTTACTATCTTTAGCATAACCTTTATATTTTTATGTTCTTCCATCATTAATTCTATTGCATCCATATTTGTCACCTATACTCTTTCTATAGAAAATTCATTATTTTCTAAAATGCAATACTTATAATTATTATTAATCTTATTAACAAATGATTTTATCCATAAGTCTCTTAGATTATAAAATAAGTTAACATCTCCACCTACAGTATCCCAAAGTTCTTTATGAACACAAATTCTTCTTTTCCAAATCAGTTTATCCTCTTCTTGTGATATAACTTCATTCACTCTATCACATGGCATTCCATCTAAAATATAGTCATTAATTGCATTATATATATCTAAAGCATCATTTACTGCTTTTTCTGATTTTATAACTTCATTTGCTGCTTTTAGACCTTGTTCTATATATAAATCTTTTAACTTTTCTTCACTACCTTCTTTTTTTAAAATATTAACAGTCCATGTTGCAAGTCTATATTCTGCAGAATGGATTTTATCTTGAAGCCATCCATGTATATTGGAAGTATCTATCATTTCTTCTAAAGGAAGCTTAGGTAATTTTTCACCGTATCTATTATTAATTTCAGTAGATAGTACTTCTACATCTAACCCTTCCTTTTTAGCTAAATTAATTATTTCCTCTTCAAGATCTTCAAACCAAACTATCTTATTAAATAGCCAATAATGTATTTTTCCTAAAAATAAGCTCATATCTTTCCTCCAAGTATTTTTATTTTCTAAAGATAGTTTACCATATGTATTATAGACTTTCGGTAACATAAGTTACAATTTATAACTTATCTATTAATTCTAAATTTAATTTTTTTGCAAAATCTTCTCCCATATATCTATTTCTTAAATCCTCAGGTAAATGTGCATCTACTCCTAAAACTCTTTTTACATTATACTCTTTAGATAACTTCCAAAATTCTTCTATAGGATACAAATATCTTTCCCCTAAATTATATTTAACTTTCCCTCTTTTAAAGCCATTTATATTTATTTCTATTGGGAAATTCAATCTTTCTGCTGCTTCTAAAATTCTCCTTGAGGCTTTAATTGCATGCTCATCCCAATCTCTATATCTAACACCAAATAAATCTGGATGAGCTAAACAATCAAAATATCCACTTTCCATTGACTTAATAACATAATCAATATAAATATCTAATATTTGTGGAGTTAGTTTTATTCCCCCTACATATGTCCATTGACCCTTATATGGGAAAAAGTGTACACCTAGTATTAAATAGTCAACATTATATTTCTCTCTAAATTCATTATATAACCAATGATAATCTTCAAAGTATTCACATTCTATTGATTTTTTTATAGATATTTTATCTCCATACTTTACCTTTGAATCATCTATTTCTTTAAAGTATATAGGCAAGTCTTCATAATTCATTCTATTTTCATTATCGATATTCTTTCCTGGATGTGGTAGATGGTCAGATATTCCTATTTCATCATATCCTTCTCTTATTGCTTCTTTAATATAGTCTTCAATAGTACCATCTGCATGATTACATCTATAATTATGTGTATGATAATTAGTTTTCATATTATCACCTGTCCCTTGTTTAATTATGTTTAAATTATGTTTATAATAACACATAAATAAAAAAATCAGCAAATAATAAAAATCTTCTTTTAGACCAAATTTTCCCCATTATAAATTCTTCTATTATATTTTTTTATTAACTATAGCCTTTTATTATACTATAATAAAATAAATGCACTTACAAAGTATTA
>NZ_JBNPON010000006.1:0-103776 GCF_050315195.1 Clostridium sp. SGI.024
TTTTTATTTTTAAACATATTAATAAATATGGTTTAACTTTGTTAGTTTTTATTAGAATATTTTTATAACTGTAATTAAATGTAATAAATTATAGATGAAAATAAAAAAAACAGTGAGTTATTATGACAAAATTTTGAAAAGAAACAGTTTATAATTTAAGTACAAGGGGGGAATGAAAATGGTTATATATATTGATATACTTTTAGCTGAGAATTTTATAATTAATTTATTTTTGTTGTTAATATCGTTAAAGATTTTAAGATATAAATATTTTAAAACAATTTATTTAGCTGCAATTTTGGGATCGCTATATACTTTATCTTTATTTATGAATAGTGATATATTAGTATCTTTACCCTTTAAGTTTATTGTAGTTATACTTATGATTATGATTAGTACTAAAAATATAAATATATTAAAACTAATAAAATCAGGAGCTACATTTATTATATTGTCATTTACATTGTGTGGAATAGCTTTTGCATTTTCTATGGTTGAGAATTACAATAGCTTTTTTGAAAACTATTCAATTAATAATTATTCTATAAAGTATTTATTATTATCACTTATGTTACTTTATATAGTTATAGTTAGGGTAGTTGATTATTTAAAAGACAGAG
Source organism: Clostridium sp. SGI.024 (assembly GCF_050315195.1). Taxonomy (NCBI): domain Bacteria; kingdom Bacillati; phylum Bacillota; class Clostridia; order Eubacteriales; family Clostridiaceae; genus Clostridium; species Clostridium sp. SGI.024. The sequence goes on from NZ_JBNPON010000006.1 coordinate 621, forward strand.
CTTTATTAAATAATTTTATATTTGATATAGAAATAACAAATAAAGAATCATCTCTTATTATTAAAGGCTTATTAGATACTGGGAATGGTCTTAGAGAACCAGTTACAAATTTACCTTGTATAATAATCGAAAGTGATTTACTTAAAGCATTTGATATAAAAAATCATGAGGAGTTTTTGATACCCTATAACACTATTGGTGAAGAGGGAGATTTAAAAGGTTTTAAATACAATAAAGTGAGAATTAGAGGAGAAAACAAAGATTGGAAAAATGTGGAGGTAATAGTTTGCATTTGTAAAAATAAATTAAGTAAGAATAATGAATTTAATGCATTATTATCAAGAGGAGTAATATAGTTATGATAAAAATAAGAATATTGATAAATAGAATTATACAAAAATTGAGGTTTTTAAAAAGTGAACTTTATTATGTTGGAGGAAGCGAAGCTTTACCTCCTCCACTTAAAAAAGATGAAGAAGAGGAACTAGTTAATAAATTGATTCAAGGTGATGAATCAATAAGAGATATTCTTATTGAAAGAAACTTAAGATTAGTTGTGTATATTGCTAGAAAGTTTGAAAACACAGGTTTTGGAGTTGAAGATTTGATTTCTGTTGGAACTATAGGGTTAATAAAGGCTGTAAATACTTTCAACCCTGAAAAAAAAATAAAACTTGCAACGTATGCATCTAGATGTATAGAAAATGAAATATTGATGTATTTAAGAAGAAATAGTAAGGTGAAAGCTGAAATTTCATTTTATGAACCATTAAATATAGACTGGGATGGGAATGAACTTTTATTATCAGATATTTTAGGTACTGAAAATGATATAGTTTATAATTTGATAGAAGATGAAATTGATAAAGAATTATTATTTTTGGCTCTTAAGCATTTAAATGATAGAGAGAAGGAAATTGTAAGATTAAGATTTGGTTTAAATGGAGCAAGAGAAAAAACTCAAAAGGAAGTAGCTGATATGCTTGGTATATCACAATCCTATATTTCTAGGTTAGAAAAGAAAATAATTAATAGATTAAAAAAAGAAATCAATAAGATGATTTAGTTTGTCTTTAGTATAAAACATATCACTCTCGGGGATACTTTTTAATGCAGTATGATATTACTTCCGAAGGGGATGATAACTTGATTATTAATAAGGTAGAAATCTGTGGTGTTAATACTTCGAAACTACCTATCTTAAAAGAGAAAGAAAAAAGAGAATTGCTATTAAGGATGAGAGATGGGGATAGAAGTGCAAGAGAAATATTTATAAAAGGCAATTTAAGATTAGTTTTAAGTGTAATACAAAGGTTTAATAATAGAGGAGAAAATGTAGATGATTTATTTCAAGTAGGGTGTATAGGCTTAATGAAGTCTATCGATAATTTTGATTTAGGTCAAAATGTTAAGTTTTCAACCTATGCTGTACCTATGATAATTGGTGAAATTAGAAGATATCTAAGAGATAATAACTCAATAAGAGTAAGCAGGTCATTAAGAGATATAGCATACAAAGCTTTATTAGTAAGAGATAAATTAATAAAGGAAAATAATAAAGAACCAACTGTTTCACAAATAGCAAAAGAATTGAATTTACCTAGAGAAGAAGTAGTATTTGCATTAGATGCCATTCAAGATCCAGTATCCTTATATGAACCAATATATCATGATGGTGGAGATGCAATATATGTTATGGACCAATTAAGCGACTCTAAAAATACTGATGAAAGTTGGCTTGAAAATATATCAATAAAAGAAGCGATGAAAAAGTTAAATGATAGAGAAAAGCTTATATTAACACTAAGGTTTTTTAATGGTAGAACACAAATGGAAGTAGCTGATGAAATAGGAATATCTCAAGCTCAAGTATCAAGATTAGAAAAAACTGCATTAAAGCATATGAGAAAATATGTTTAGAGCTCATTTATGAGCTCTATAAAAATAAAATTAAGTGTACATGCTTTATAACTTAAGGAGGTTTATATGGGTTTTTTTGATAATGTTAAAGTTGAAGATGAGAAAATAATAGATGAAAATGAGTTTTTATTACATTCTTTAAATGCTCTAAGAACAATGGAAGTAATAGATATTAAAACAGGAACAAAACTTGGATTTATTAAAGATTTTGTGATAGACACTAAAGAAAGTAAAGTAGTATCTATATTACTACCTGGGATGGCAAAAGGTTGGTTTACTAAAGACGAAGATATAGAAATACCTTGGGATAAAGTGAAAAAAGCTGGAATTGAAGTTATATTAGTAGATAGTACAGATATAGAAACATTAAAATTATAAAAAAATATAGAAATAATTGAGTAAAATATGTATAATTTATACTAGGCAAAAGAAACTAAGAAAGGCGTGAAAAAGATGAGATGTCCATTTTGCTCATTTGAGGAAAGTAAGGTGGTAGATTCTAGATCAACAGATGATAGCACTACAATAAGGAGAAGAAGAGAGTGTCTAAAATGTGGTAAAAGATATACTACATATGAAAAAGTAGAAGATATTCCAATTTTAGTTGTTAAAAGAGATTCAACTAGAGAAAATTTTAATAAAGAAAAAATTATAAATGGTCTTATTAGAGCTTGTCAAAAGAGACCGGTATCTAGACAACAAATTGAAGATTTAGCAGAAGATATCGAAAAAACAATTTCTAATAAAATGATAACAGAGGTTAATTCTAAATTAATTGGTGAAATGGTAATGGAAAGATTAAAAAATGTTGATGAAATATCTTATGTAAGATTTGCTTCTGTATATAGAGAATTTAAAGATATAAATACTTTTTTAGAAGAAATAAAAAGTTTAGTTTCCAAAAAGTAAAAACTGTTAAAATGATTTTTATCATTTTAACAGCTTTTATTTTTTTTATTTTATAGGAATTTATAAAAAATAACCTTCTGAATAATTTTTTATAAGTTAAAAATAAGTTAAATAATTAAATAGTAGTTCAAAAAAATAGATAATAGACTTAATCAATGGTAAAATATATTAAAACATTTAAATGAGGTGACTAAATGATTAGATTATACAAAGAAGATTTTAAAAGAGAAAAGGATTTTCTTATTTATGATTTAGGAAAAATAAATGTAGTTTTTTCAACAGCAGAAAATAATAGAAGCTTTAATAGACATACGGATTATGGAGTAGAGAATTTAAATAGCATAGTAGAGGATTTAGAATTAAGTAATATCCAATATTTAAATCAAATTCATAGCGATAATGTATTTATATACAGTAACTTAAAGGGAGATATAAAAAATAAAGAAGGAGATGCTTTAATAACAAATGAAAAAAATACTGCAATAGGTGTTTTTACAGCAGATTGTGTTCCTATTATTATAGTAGATGTAAAAAATAATATTATTGCATCTATTCATAGCGGTTGGAAAGGAACTTTTAATTCAATAGTTATAAAAACTTTAGATAAAATGAGAAAAGAATTTAATATAGATATAAATGAGACAAAAGTATTTATAGGTCCTCATATAAGGCAATGTTGTTATGAGATATCTGAAGAATTAAAAAAATCTTTTATTGATAAAACAAAAATAGATGAAAAAATATTATTTAAAGATAGAAATTTGAGTATGGAGGAATGTATACTAAAGGATATAAGAGAATTTGGAATAAAGGAAAGTAATATTTACTCTTTAAAATTGTGCACTCACTGTGAAGAGGATATTAATTTATATTCTTATAGAAAATCAGTAGGAACTTATGGAAGATTATTTTCATTTGCTTTTATAAAGTAAGGGGGGATAGGAATGGCATCAGAAAAAATACTAGTGGTAGATGATGAAGATCATATTGTTGAATTAATTAGCTATAATTTAATAAATTCTGGATATAGTGTTCTTACAGCAAATAACGGAATAGATGCTGTAAGAATAGCAAAGGAAGATAATCCAAACTTAATTTTATTAGATTTAATGATTCCAGGACTAGATGGATATGATGTTTGTAAAGCTATTAGAAGTGATGTAAATACTAAGAATATATCAATAATAATGTTAAGCGCTAAGGGTGAAGAGTTAGATAAAATATTAGGATTAGAACTTGGAGCGGATGACTATATTACAAAACCATTTTCTATAAGAGAACTTCTAGCTAGAATTAAGGCAATACTTAGAAGAACAAAGTCTTTATCTGAAAGTGAAGAAATATATAGATGTAATGATATGTGTATCAATTTTGAAAGAAGAGAGGTTACTATTTTAGATAATAAGATAGATTTAACTTTAAAGGAATTTGAATTACTTGAAATATTAGTTAAAAATAGAGGGAAAATATTAACTAGAGAAACTCTTTTAGATAAAATATGGGGTTATGAATATGTTGGTGAAACAAGAACTATAGATGTTCATATTAGATATTTAAGAAAAAAAATTGAGGTAGATGATAAAAATCCAAGATTTATTGAAACTATAAGAGGAGTAGGATATAGATTTAATCCTAACAATTAGTTATGAAGAAAAGAATAGTAGTATCATCATTAATAACAGTAATATTTGCATTGATAGTAGTGACTTCTTCTTTCATAGCATTATTAAATGTTAAAGAAATAGAAAGAACAAAAGATATTCTATCAAGTTATAATGATATGGTTATAAGACATATTAAGCTAGGAGATGATGACTTAGTTGGTTTTAAAATTAATAATTCTAGAGTTAGATTTACAATAGTAGATAAAGCAGGAAATGTAATAAAGGATTCAGAAAATAATAATCTTGAAAATCACTCTAGTAGAGAAGAAATAATAGGTGCTTTTAAGAATGGGAAATCAACTTCAACAAGATATAGTAGGACTGAAGGCGTTAATGTTATTTATTATGCAACAAAAATAGATGAAAATACAGTATTAAGATCCTCAGTTCCTATAAGTAATATTAAATTTTTTACTGAAGGCTATATAAAATATTATCTTATAATAATAATCTTTGTTATTTTATTATGTTTAGGACTTTCCTTAAAATTAATTAGAGCTATTATATATCCTTTAAAGGAATTAGAAATAGTAACTGATAAAATTGCTAATGGAGATTATAGTAGAAGAGTTGATATACATACAAATGATGAAATTGGATCACTAGCCAATACTTTTAATAATATGGCTGATCAACTTAATTCAAAGATTATAGATTCAATAGATAAACAAAACAAGTTAGAAGCTATACTAGAAAGTATGGAAAGTGGTGTAATAGCAGTAGATAATAAACAAAATGTTATTTTAATAAATCCATATGCTCAAAACTTATTAGGAATTAATAAAGATATTATAGGTAAGAATATATCAGAATATATCATTGATTATGATATTATTTCTTTTATGAGAAGTATACATGAGATTGAAACAAAGGAAATTAAACTTATGCATCCTATTCCAAGGGAGCTTAGGATAAAAAAATCACCTATAATTAATACTAAGAAAATACCAATAGGAGTAGTTTTATCTATTTTAGATATTACTGATATAAAAAGACTAGAGAATATTAGAAGCCAATTTGTTGCAAACGTATCTCACGAACTTAAAACTCCCTTAACATCTATTAAGGGATTTGCAGAAACTTTAAAATATGTTGAAGATATTGAAACTAGAAATAAATTTTTAGACATTATAGATAAGGAAACAGAAAGATTAACAAATTTAATAAATGATATATTAGTTTTATCAAATATAGAAAATAACAAAATGAAAGAAGAGGAATTTAATCCTTCTGAAGTTATAGAGGATGTAATTAATATGTTTATTAATCAAGTTAATAATAAAGATGTTGAGATATATTTTCATGATAAAGGAAGTAATGTGCTTCTTGGAGATAGAGATAAATTTTATCAAATGATGTTAAATTTAGTTGAAAATGCAGTGAAATATTCAAATAATAAAGCAATAATTAATATAAGAACTTATGAAAGTCAGTATTATGAGTATATAGAGGTAGAGGATAATGGAATAGGAATTCCAAAAGAAGACTTACCAAGGATTTTTGAAAGGTTCTATAGAGTAGATAAGTCACGGGCAAAAGGAGGAACTGGATTAGGATTAGCTATAGTAAAGCATATTGCTAAGATGTTTAATGGAGAAGTTTATGTGGAGTCAGTACTTAATAAAGGCACAAAATTTACTATTAAGCTTAGAAAGATTAAAAAATTAAATGAATTATAGAACTAAAAAGTTGTTCCAAAAGCAATTATAAATTGTTTTTGGAATAACTTTTTTTATATATTTGTTAAATACATTTAACATAATCCTAACTTTTCTTAACATACAAATAATATTTACTTAACCTTTAAAGATTAATATTAAAATGTAAGATAAATTAATAAAATATTAATTTGGAGGAGTAAATATGAAAGGAAAGAGTTTAAAAATTATATGTACAGCATTATTAGTAAGCATAGTGGGACTTAGCTTTTATGGTTGTGGAAATTCTTCATCTGAAGAAAATGGTAGTTTAGAGAACTCTAAAAATAAAGAAACTATATCTATTTCTGGATCAACATCTGTTGGACCATTAATGGGGAAGCTAGCGGAAAGCTATGAAAGTAAGAATAGTAATATCTCCATAGAAATAAATGAAGTTGGATCATCAGCAGGAATTAAGGATGCTATAAATGGTGTTTCAGACATAGGAATGTCATCAAGAGAACTAAAATCTGAAGAAGCAAGCTTGCTTAAAGCAACAACAATTGCTTATGATGGTATAGCTATAATAACAAACAAAAATAACCCAATTAAAAATATAACTATTGATGAAATTAAAGATATATATACAGGGAAAATAACAAATTGGAATCAAATACAAGATGGAGAGGATTCACCAATAGTTGTAGTATCAAGAGAAGAAGGTTCAGGAACTAGAGAGGCTTTCCAAGAAATAGTTAGATATAAATCAGAAGAGTTAATATCAAATGCAATGATTGCTAATGCAACAGGAGCTGTTAAACAAATGATTATAGGGAATAAAAATGCAGTAGGCTTTGTATCTTTTGAATACTTAGATGATGAAGTAAATGTGGTAAAGGTGGAAAATGTTGAGCCAAAGGCTGAATTAGTTCAATCTGGGGAATATAAAATATCAAGACCCTTCCTTGTAGTAAATAAAGAAGGTAGCTTAAGTGAAGAGGGGCAAAAGTTTATAGACTTTATTTTAAGTGAAGAAGGCCAAACTATGGTTAAGAATAACAAAGCAATTCCAGTTAAATAACTGATTTATTAAGAATGTTAAGGTGTGCATTCTTAATTTTATAGGAGAGGATAAACATGTTAAATGTTAATAGAAAAAATAATGGTAAGTACATTATAGAAAGTATTTCAAAAGGAGTGTTTTTAGCAAGTGCTCTTATTGCAGTAATAAGTTTAGTAGTAATTATAGGATTTGTATTTTATAAAGGATTAACACCATTTATTAATAAAGGGTATTCCTTTAGTGATTTTTTCTTTGGTACTAAGTGGGTACCAAGTTCTGATAAATATGGAGTTATGCCTATGGTAATTGCATCAATACTCGGAACTTTAGGTTCTTTAATAGTTGGTGTACCAATTGGTATTTTAACAGCTATTTTCATAGCAGAAATTGCACCAAGAAGAGTGGGAAGGATTATATCAGGAGCTGTTGAACTTTTAGCTGGAATTCCATCAGTATTATATGGGCTATTTGGTCTAGTAGTAATAGTTCCTTGGATTATGAATACATTTAATCTTCCTAAGGGGCAAAGCCTATTAGCAATAATAATAGTTCTATCAATTATGATGTTACCAACAATAGTAACAGTTTCAGAAACTGCAATAAGAGCAGTTCCTAAATCATATAAGGAAGGATCATTAGCTCTAGGAGCTTCACAGATAGAAACAACATTTAAAGTAGTTGTTCCAGCAGCTAAGTCAGGGATTTTAGCAGCTGTAGTGTTAGGTATAGGAAGGGCCATTGGGGAAACTATGGCAATAATATTAGTAGCAGGAAATTCTCCAATTATCCCCACATCTATTATGGATTCTGTAAGGCCACTTACTACTAATATAGCCTTAGAAATGGGATATGCTTTTGGTACTCATCAAGAAATGCTATTTGCAACAGGTGTTATATTATTCTTATTTATATTAATGTTAAACTTAGTGTTAAGTAAACTTTCTAGTAAGGAAGGTAACTAGTTATGAGAAAATTTAAAGAAAACGTATTAAAAATATTACTATGGCTATCTGCAGCCATTACAGTGGGTATGTTAATTTTCATATTAGGATTTATATTTTTAAAGGGATACAAATTAATAAATATAGATTTCATTACCCAAAATTATTCTGCTTTAGGAGATGGTGGGATTTTACCTATGATAGTATCTACTTTATATACTGTATTTATTTCAATAATAGTAGCAACCCCTATAGGAATATTAGCAGCCATTTATTTAACAGAATATGCTAAGCAAGGTAAGATTGTAAAAATTATTAGATTTGCCACAGAAAGCTTATCTGGAATACCATCAATTGTTTATGGATTATTTGGATCAATATTTTTTGTAGTTACATTAAAACTTGGGTATTCATTACTTGCAGGATCTCTCACTGTTGCAATTATAATATTACCTGTAATTATTAGAACTACAGAAGAAGCTTTAAAAGCTGTACCACCAGCATATAAAGAAGCATCATTAGGTCTTGGAGCAACTAGGTTTCAAACTCTTTATAAAGTAATAGTTCCAAGTGCTATACCAGGAATATTAGTTGGTGTAATATTATCTGTTGGACGTGTGGTTGGTGAGTCAGCAGCTATCTTATTAACAGCAGGTACAGTTGCAAAGATGCCAAAGGGAATTATGTCTAGCGCAAGAACTTTAACAGTTCAATCTTATTTAGTAACTCAAGAAGCCGGTGATATAGGACAGGCAGCGGCAGTTGGAATAGTCTTAATAGTTATAATACTTTTATTAAATATATTAGCAAAGATAATAAGTAAGAAATTTAATAAGGCAAATTATTAATTTATAAATACTAAGAGGTGTAAGTATGTCAAAAGAGGATTTAAAAAAGATTCAAGTGAGAAATTTGAATTTATATTATGGAGATAATCATGCTTTAAAAAACATAAATATAGATTTAGAAGAAAATAAGGTTACAGCATTTATTGGACCTTCAGGATGTGGGAAATCTACATTTTTAAGAACAATTAATAGGATGAATGATTTAATCGATAATGTAAAAATAGAAGGAGAAATCTTTGTTGATGGAGAAGATATATACAAAAGTAAGGATGTTATTGCATTAAGAACAAAGGTAGGAATGGTTTTTCAAAAACCAAATCCATTTCCAATGTCTATTTATGATAATATAGCTTATGGACCAAGATTACATGGTATAAAAGATAAAAAATCCTTAGATGAAATAGTTGAAAAAAGCTTAAAAGGAGCTGCTCTTTGGGATGAAGTAAAAGATAGACTTAAGAAAAGTGCTTTAGGATTATCTGGAGGACAACAACAAAGGCTTTGTATAGCAAGAACAATAGCAGTTTCTCCAGAAATAATATTAATGGATGAACCAACTTCTGCTTTAGATCCAATTTCTACAAATAAAATGGAAGAATTAATGGAAGAATTAAAGAAAAAATACACAGTAATAATAGTTACTCACAATATGCAACAAGCAGGAAGAATTGCAGATAAAACAGCATTCTTTTTAAATGGCGAGATAATTGAGTATGGTGCTACAGAAGATATTTTCTATAAACCTAAAGATAAGAGAACAGAAGATTATATTACTGGAAGATTTGGTTAAAATTATTAAGAGGTGAGAAAAATGATGAGAGAAGTAATGAGTAATAAGATAAAATTACTTAATTCAGAATTAATTGAAATGGCAAGTTTAGTAGAAAAACAAATATATGAAAGCATGGTTGCATTAAAAAATCAAGATGTGGAATTAGCTAAAGAAGTTATAAAAAATGATGATAAAGTAGATGACCTGCAAAAAATTATAGAAGAAAAATGTATAAAATTTATGGCTACAGAATCACCTTTAGCAAGAGATTTAAGAAGTATTTATACAACAACTAAAATTGTAACTGATCTTGAAAGAATGGCAGATTATGCTGTTGACATATGTAAGATAGTTCCTAGGATAAAGGGAGTAAATTTCTCAGATGAAATAACTCCAATTTGGGAATTAGTTGATATTGTTAATAATATGATAAAATTATCTATAGAAGCATATATAAATGGAGATGATAAGGCAGCTTATGAAATTTGTCATATGGATGATAAGGTAGATGCAATTTATCAAGGGATGTTTAGTATAGTTCTTAAAAAGATGGGTAAAGAAACTGAAATGATAAATCAAGGTACTCAAATACTTTTTGCTTCAAAGTATTTAGAGAGAATTGGAGATCATGTAACTAATATATGTGAATGGATAATATTTTCTAAAAAAGGTAATTATGTTGATTTAAATGAATAAATATCACCTTCAGTATATAAGGAGCTGAATATTATATCACATTGACTTGGATTTAATTCAAGATTACAAGGAAATAATATTTAGTTCCTTTTTATTGACTAGAATTTATTAATAATGTAATATAACATCAAGTGATTATTAAAATTAGGGTAACTATGCTTATAAGAAAATTAAAAAATTTAAATTATTATTATAAAAATATGTCTGATTTTATAAATATAAATTTTCGTCAATAATATAATATTGACGGATACTGAGGTGAAAAAAAGTGAAAAATTTAATTAAAAAAGTTGATGTAGGAAGTATAGCTGAAGAAGTTGGTATTGAAGTCAACGACGTATTAATATCAATTAATGGTACTCCTATTGAGGACATTATAGATTATAAATTTTTAGCCGTAGATGAAGAAGTGGTTCTTGAAGTTGAAAAACCGGATGGGGAAATTTGGGAATACGAAATAGAAAAAGAATATGGTGAAAATTTAGGGCTTGAATTCCAGGGTGGAATAATGGATAAGGCAAAAAGATGCTCTAATAATTGTATGTTTTGTTTTATTGATCAGAATCCAAAAGGAATGAGAGATACTTTATACTTTAAAGATGATGATTCAAGATTATCATTTTTACAAGGAAACTTTGTTACATTAACCAATATGAAGGATGAAGATATTGATAGAATAATAAGATATAAAATAAGTCCTATAAATATTTCAGTACATACTACAAATCCAGAACTTAGAGTTAAGATGTTAAAAAATAGATTTGCAGGATCTATTATGGAAAGACTTAAGAAATTAAGAGATGCAGAAATTCAAATGCATGCACAAGTTGTATGTATACCTAACATAAATAATGGTGAGGAATTAAGAAAAACTGTAACTGATTTATATGAATTACATCCTCATGTAAAAAATGTAGCAGTAGTTCCAGTAGGTATTACTCAATTTAGAGAAAATTTACCTAAGCTAGATACCTTCAATCATGAATCAGCAAAAAATGAAATATTGATGATTGAAGATTTACAAAAGAAGTATATTGAAGAAACAGGAGCTCCATTTGTAAGACTTTCTGATGAGTTTTATATAACAGCAGGAATAGATGTACCAAATGAAGAATTTTATTCAGAGTACGATCAGCTTGAAGATGGAGTAGGAATGATAAGATATTATAGAGAAGTTGTAAAAAGATCTATAGAGTTTTTAAACAAAGATCTAAAGGGAAGTTTTTCTATGGTAACTGGAGAATTAGCTTATAATGAAATAAAAAGATCAGCAGACCTTATAATGAAGCATAATTCTAAAATTCATATAGATGTATATAAGGTTATAAATAACTTCTTTGGAAATACTATAACAGTAGCGGGGCTTTTAACAGGTACTGATATAATAGATCAGCTAAAAGGTAAAATTAAAACAGATTATTTAATTATGTCAAGTAATATGTTTAGAAAAGGTTATGAACTAGCTCCAGCTGATATGGTTATGTTAGATGACTTAAATATTCATGACATAGAAGAAGCTTTAAATGTTAAGGTTATAGTTTGTGATTATACAGGTGATGACCTTATTGATTTAATAAATGCAAATTGTAAGGAGGACTAAAAATGGCAAAACCAATAGTTGCAATAGTTGGAAGACCAAATGTAGGGAAATCTACTTTATTTAATAAATTAGCAGGTCAAAGGATATCAATAGTACAAGATACTCCTGGAGTAACTAGAGATAGAGTATATGCTCAAGCTGAGTGGTTAAATCATAATTTTACAATGATAGATACAGGTGGTATTGAACCAGAAAGAGAAGATATAATTGTTAAGCAAATGAGAAGACAGGCTAATATTGCTATAGAAACAGCAGATGTAATAGTATTTGTTGTTGATGGAAAGGAAGGATTAACACCAGCTGACCATGAAGTAGCAAGTATGCTTAGAAAAAGTAAAAAAGAAGTTGTTTTAGTAGTAAATAAAGTAGATAACTTAAAAGATGAAGATAATGCTTGGGAGTTTTATAATTTAGGTATTGGTGATCCAATAACTATATCAGCATCACAAGGATTAGGACTTGGAGATATGCTTGATAGAGTAGTTGAGAACTTCGATAGATTTAATGAAGAAGAGGAAGAAGATGAATATATAAGAATAGCTATGATAGGTAAGCCTAACGTAGGTAAATCATCTTTAATCAATAGATTACTAGGAGAGGAAAGATTAATTGTTTCAAATATTCCTGGAACTACTAGAGACTCAATAGATAGTACTTTAGAAACTGATATTGGTAAATTTGTACTAGTAGATACTGCAGGTCTTAGAAGAAAGAGCAAGGTTAAGGAAGAGATAGAAAGATACTCTGTAATAAGAACTTATACAGCTATAGAAAGAGCAGATGTATGTATATTAATGATAGATGCAACTGAAGGAGTAACTGAACAAGATGAAAAAATTATAGGTTATGCTCATGAAATGAATAAAGCCATTATGGTTATAGTTAATAAGTGGGACTTAATAGAAAAAGATGATAAGACAATGCAAAGATACAAAGAAGACTTAGAAATGAAGTTAAAGTTCTTAAAATATGCGAAGTACTTATTTATTTCTGCAAAAACTGGTCAAAGAACACATAAAGTTTTAGAAATAGCGAAAGAATGTTATGATAATTATTCAAAGAGAGTTCCAACTGGGATATTAAATGAAGTTATAAATAAAGCTGTATTAATGAAGGAACCACCAATTGTAGGTCTTAAAAGATTGAAGATTTACTATGCAACACAAGTAGCTTCTAAACCACCTAAATTTGTATTCTTTGTTAATGATTCAAATGCAAAACATTTTTCATATGAAAGATATATTGAGAATCAATTAAGAGATAGCTTTGATTTTAGTGGTACTGGACTTCAAATAGAGTATAGAGAAAGGAAGGAATAATTTATGAGTAATGTGGCTTTTTTGGGAGGAGGTAGTTTCGGTACTGCCTTAGGGATATTATTAGCTAATAAGGGATATGAAGTTAGCATCTATGATAGAGATAAGTCTGTAGTGGATGATATAAATTATAATAGGAAAAATGATAAATATATCAAGGAACTGAAAATACCTAAAAATGTCACTGCTTATAATGATTTGGATGATACATTAGAAAATGCTAAGTATGTAGTTTTGGCTGTGCCTTCACATGTTATAAGAGCAATTTCTAACTCGCTAAAAGGTAAGATTGATAAAGATGTTATAGTAATAAGTATAGCCAAAGGTATTGAAGAAGGTAGCAATTTAAGATTATCAGAAGTTATAGCAGAAGAGTTACCAAACAATAAAGTGGTAATTTTATCTGGACCAAGTCATGCTGAAGAAGTAGCATTTGATATTCCAACAACGGTTGTTGTTTCTTCTAAAGATGAAAAGGCTTCAAAGGAAGTACAAGATTTATTTATTACGAAAGAATTTAGAGTATATACAAATGATGATTTAGTAGGTGTTGAAATAGGAGGAGCCGTTAAAAATATAATTGCTTTAGCAGCAGGAGTTTGCGATGGAATTGGATATGGTGATAATTCTAAAGCTGCACTTATGACAAGGGGAATGGCTGAAATAGTTAGAATTGGTATAAAATTAGGTGGTAAGCCAGAGACTTTCCTTGGACTTACTGGAATGGGAGATTTAATAGTTACATGTACTAGTCTTCATTCTAGAAATAGAAGAGCTGGTTTCTTAATAGGAAAAGGTGAGAGCGTTGATGAAGCTATCAAAGATGTAGGAATGGTAGTTGAAGGAATTAAAGCTTGTAAAGCCTTTTATGAATTAAAAGAAAAATTAGATATAGAAATGCCTATTACTGATGTTTTATATAAAATTTTATTTAAAAGTAAAGATCCTAAAGATGCAGTAGTTGAACTTATGGAAAGAGAAAAGAAAAACGAAATATATTAAGATTAATTAAATAAGGGAAATTTATATCCACTATAAAATTTCAGATATTAATGTCTGGAATTTTATAGTGGATTTTTTATGGTAAATAAATATATTTATATATAATAAGTTAAAAAGAAAAAAGTTGTATATTTTTTTGGGCTTTAGAATATATATATAGTGTTAAAAATAATAGGAGGGTACACTGTGGACAGCTTTAATATATACAAAGATATAGCTGAAAGAACACAAGGGGACATATATGTAGGCGTTGTTGGACCTGTTAGAACTGGAAAATCAACATTTATTAAAAAGTTTATGGACCTTATGGTAATACCAAAGATTGATAATAATTATAAAAAGGAAAGAGCTAAAGATGAATTACCTCAAAGTGGTTCAGGAAAAAGTATTCATACTACAGAACCTAAGTTTGTACCTAATGAGGCAGTAGAAATAACAATTGATGAAGATATAAAATTTAAAGTTAGAATGGTAGACTGTGTTGGTTATATTGTAAAAGCTGCAATAGGCTACATGGATGGAGAAGAAGTCAAGATGGTAAATACTCCATGGTATGAATATGAAATACCTTTTGAAGATGCTGCAGAAATAGGAACGAGAAAGGTTATTACTGATCATTCTACTATAGGTCTTGTAGTTACTACAGATGGAAGTATAACAGGTATTGAAAGAGATGAGTACTTAGAAGCAGAGGAGAGGGTAATAGATGAATTAAAGGCAATCAAGAAGCCATTTATAGTGGTACTTAACACAAAACATATAAATTCTCCTGAAACTAGAGCTTTGAAAAAAGATCTAGAAGATAAATATGATGTTACAGTTCAAGTTATGGATGTAGCTAATATGAATGAAAATGATGTGGAAGATATTTTTAAACATGTACTTAAAGAATTCCCAATTAAGGAAATAAATATTGATATGCCTTCTTGGGTTGAAAAATTGGAGTCTGATAATTGGCTAAAGAAAGATTTCTTTAATATTATCAAAAAAATGTGTGAAAATATTAATAGGGTAAGAGATATTAAATCTTTTGTGAATTTATTAGGAGATGAAGAAAATTTAGCTCCTATTGAAATGAATTCAGTTAAATTAGGAGAAGGGACGGCTAATATAAAATTAAAACCAAAGGATGGAATATTCTATAATATATTAAGTGAAATGTGTGATTTGGATGTTAAATGTGAAAGTGATTTATTAGCTTTAATAAAGGATTTAAATTTTGCTAAGAAGGAATATGATAAGATAAAAGATGCTTTAAATGATGTTAGAGAAACTGGTTATGGTTTGGTTCCACCTCAACTTTCAGAAATGAAATTTGAAGAACCAGAAAAAATTAAACAAGGAAATATGTTTGGAGTAAAATTAAAGGCTTCAGCTCCATCATTGCATTTTATTAAAGCTGATATTAGAACAGAAATAAGTCCTATTATGGGGTCAGAAAAAGAAAGTGAAGAACTTGTAAAATCTTTAATGGATCAATTTGATAATGATCCCACATCTTTATGGCAAAGTAATATGTTTGGAAAGCCTTTAGAAGTGCTTATTAGAGAAGGATTGCAAAATAAATTGTATAAAATGCCAGAAGATGTACAGTTAAAAATTCAAAAGACATTACAAAAGATAATAAATGAAGGTAGTGGGGGATTGATTTGTATTATACTTTAGAATATTAGGGTTGGCATAAAAACCAACCTTTTTTGTATAATATTATTAGTATTTTACAGATGAATAATGTATCCTATAACTAATTGAAAGATAGATAGTAGATTAGATAGTTGTAAATTAATTCTTTGGAGATAATTAAATAAGTTGAAAGATTAATATAATAAATATATAATGTACAGAGTAGATTTTAGTAATTATATTTGTTAAAGAAATGTAGGATATAGTGCCTACAACAAATAATTTTAATTTGAACTTTTGGGTAACCAAGAGTTTTATTTTATTTATATAGATATATTAATGATATTATGTATTATAAACTTTAGGAGGAAATTATGAAGAAAGTAGCAGTTGTATTTAATGGTGGAACTATATCTATGAAAGTTGATGAAAGGATTAAAGCAGCAGTGCCAAGTTTAACTGGAGAAGAAATAATGTCTATGGTAACAGGTATTGAAAATTATGCAAAAATAGAATCATACAGCTTTTCTAGCAAACCATCACCACATATGACTATAGAAAATATGTTAGAACTTAGCAAATTTATAAAAGAGCTTATTAATAGAGAGGATATTGATGGAGTTGTATTAACTCATGGAACAGATACTTTAGAAGAAACAGCATATTTTTTAGATTTAACTATTGACACAGAAAAAGTTATTGTAGTTACAGGTGCTATGAGAAGTAGTTCGGAACTAGGCTATGATGGACCATTTAATTTAGCTACATCAATTTGTACAGCTATTTCAGAAGATGCAAAAGGAAGAGGAGTATTAGTATGTTTTAATGGTGAACTTAACTCTGCAGCTGAAGTTACGAAGGTAAGTTCTATGGCTCTTAATGCCTTTAAGACTCCAAATTTTGGACCAATTGGAATAGTAGATAATAATAAAGTTTTATTTTATAGGAATACTATTAAACATAGAGTTTATAATGTAGAAAATATAAAAGATAATGTAGCATTAATAAAATGTGTTGCTGGAATGGATTCTGATTTTATAGACTTCGCTATAGAAAAAGGATATAAAGGTATAGTTATTGAAGCTTTAGGAAGAGGAAATGTACCACCTACAATGGTAAGCGGAATTAAAAGAGCTCTCAATAATAATATTCCAGTAGTAATTGTATCAAGATGTTTTGAAGGTAGAGTACACGAATCTTATGGATATGATGGTGGTGGGAAAATGCTTAAGGATTTAGGAGTGTTTTTTGAAGAAAGTATGCCTGGTCAAAAAGCGAGAATTAAGTTAATTGTAGCACTATCAAGTGAAAAAGCTATAGATATCAGAGAATCATTTCTTAATAATACGAATTTTACACTAATATAGTATATATTTATACGGAAATATTGACAAAAATAATACCGAGATATATAATAATGTTCGGAGAAGGCTTATATAATTTTTATAATAAGGGTGAAAAGTTTCTATCAGGATTCCGTAAATATATTTACTATTAATTCAATGCTAAAAATACACTAACTTAGCATATACAAAACCCTTAAGGTATATTAATGATAATCTTAAGGGTTTTTATAATTATAAATACAAGGAGGATAAAAATGAAAAATTCTTCAAAAAAAGAAGGTTTATTACCTATATTAACAAATGAGAATGTTAATTTGAAAAAAGAAATTGTTGCAGGTATTACAACGTTTTTAACAATGGCATATATAATAGCAGTAAATCCTAATATATTATCAGCTGCTGGAATGCCAGCAGGTGCATTAGTAACATCAACATGTTTAGCAGCAGCTATAGGTTGTATTTTAATGGGTATTTTCGCTAATCTTCCATTTGCTTTAGCGTCAGGAATGGGGCTTAATGCATTTTTTGCTTATTCTGTTGTAATTGGAATGGGAATATCATGGCAAATGGCTTTAACTGCTGTTTTTATAGAGGGTATTATTTTTATTATCTTATCAATATTTAAGGTAAGAGAGGCAGTTGTTAATTCAATTCCTATGACTATGAAACATGCAGTAACAGCTGGTATTGGAATATTCATTGCTTTTATAGGTATGGTTGGATCAGGTTTAGTAATTAATGATGAGTCAACATTAGTGAAAATGGGTGAATTTTCTCCAACAGTGATAATAGCTTTAATAGGAGTAGTTATTATTGCAGTTTTAGATAAGAAAAAGATTAAAGGCTCTATATTATTTGGAATATTAACTAGTACATTTCTAGCTTGGGGATATGCTTTAATAAAACCTGAAGCAGCTATGAACTTAGGTATATATTTACCAACAGGTTTATTTAAGTTTGAAAGCATTGCACCAATAGCAGGAAAAATGGATCTTACACATTTATTCAACAGAGAAACTGTAGGACAATTAATTGTTGTTGTTTGTACATTCTTATTTGTGGACTTTTTTGATACAGTTGGAACATTGGTTGGTGTTGCATCAAGAGCAAATATGTTAGATGAAAAAGGAAATGTTCCTAATGCGGGAAGAGCTTTATTAGTAGATGCAGTTTCAACAACAATAGGAGCAGCATTAGGAGTATCTACTGTTACTACATATGTTGAAAGTTCAACAGGTGTAGCTGCAGGTGGTAGAACAGGATATACTGCTATTACTACTGGATTATTATTTTTAGCTGCTATGTTCTTTTCACCAATTTTTATTGCTATACCTTCATGTGCTACTGCACCGGCTTTGATATATGTTGGATATTTAATGCTTGGCGCTGTAAAGAATATTGAGTTTGATAATATAACAGAAGGTGTGCCAGCCTTTTTAACAATTTCATCTATGGCTTTAACATATAGTATTGGTGATGGTTTGACTATAGGGATATTGTCATATGTAATTATTAATATAATTTATAATTTATTCTGCAAAGAAAAAGAAAAGAAAACTAATTTATCTATTGTGATGATTATTTTAGCTATAATATTTATAATAAAATTAATTTTTATATAAATATTAGTTTTAAATTTTATTTAATAAAATATAAGGAGTTATATTCAATTGTAGAAAATAATATAACTCCTTATATTTTTTTTATTAAAATGTTAATATTTTGTGAACAAATCATTGACATTTTTATTAGAAAAAATTATATTGGATATAGTCTAAAAACAGTATAAAAATATAGTCTTGGAGGAGAATATGGTTAAAAGTATGACTAGCTTTGGAAGAGCTAGCAATGAAGAGGGAAGTAAGCATTTGTTTTCAGTTGAAATGAAAAGTGTTAACAGCAGATATTTAGATGTTAATGTTAGACTACCTAAAAGTATTATTTCATTAGAAGAAGAAATAAGAAAATTAGTTAATTCAAAGCTTTCTAGGGGAAAAGTAGATATTTTTATTAATCAAAAAAGCTATTCTCAAGGGGATGGATTAGCAAAGCTTAATTTGAGCTTAGCACGAAGTTATTATGAATGTTTAAAAGAAATTGAAAAGGAAATTGGAATTAAAAATGACATTACAGCTACTCAAATTGCAAGATTTCCAGATGTAATTGAAATAGTGGAGAAAGAAGATTCAATTGAAGAAATTTGGATGTTAATAAAGCCTCTTATATCATCTTCTTTAGATATGATGGAGGAAATGAGATTAATTGAAGGTGAAAAATTAAAAGAAGATATATTATTAAAATTAAAAGAAATAGAATCTATAGTTAATAAAATTGAAGTAATTTCAGATGTAATACCTGATACGTATAAGAAAAAGTTGGAAACTAGACTTAAAGAACTTTTAGAAGCAGTTGAAATAGATGAAGCTAGAATTGCACAAGAAGTAGCAATTATTTCTGATAAAGCTTCAGTAGATGAAGAAATTATAAGATTAAGAAGTCATTTAAATCAAATGAGAATTACTTTAAATGAAGGCGGTCAAATAGGAAGAAAACTTGACTTTATAATTCAAGAAATGAATAGGGAAGCAAATACTATAGCTTCAAAATCAAGTGATATGGATATGACTAATTATGTCATTAACATAAAAAATCTAATAGAAAAAATAAGAGAACAAGTGCAAAATATAGAATAAATAGGAGGAAGAAAATGGGAATAAAACTAATTAATATTGGATTTGGAAATATAGTATCAGCAAATAGACTTGTAGCTATAGTAAGTCCAGAATCAGCTCCAATAAAGAGAATAATTCAAGAAGCTAGAGATAGAGGTATGCTTATAGATGCCACATATGGTAGAAGAACTAGAGCTGTAATAATAACTGATAGTGACCATGTTATTTTATCAGCAGTTCAACCAGAAACAGTTGCACATAGATTAGTAGTTAAAGATGAAGCTGTAGATGAGGTAGATGAATAATGCAAGGTAATAGAGGGATATTAATAGTTATTTCAGGTCCATCAGGAGCGGGGAAAGGAACTATTTGTAAAGCTTTATTAGAAAAGCATGATAATATTTTTATCTCAGTTTCTGCAACTACTAGAAACCCTAGACAGGGAGAAATTGAGGGTGTAAATTATTATTTTTTAACTAAAGAAGCTTTTGAAGAAAAAGTTAAAGAAAATGGTTTCTTAGAATATGCAAATGTTCATGGAAACTTTTATGGTACACCAAAGGTAAATGTAGAAAAAATGTTAGATGAAGGAAAAGATGTTATTTTAGAAATAGATATTCAAGGAGCATTACAAGTTAAAGATAACTTTAAAGAAGGAGTATTTATTTTTATACTTCCTCCATCAATGGAAGAATTAAAACAAAGAATAATAAAAAGAGGAAGCGAAACTGAAGAATCCTTAATGACTAGATTTAAAAATGCCTATAAGGAAATTAACTATGTTTCAAAATATAATTATGCTGTAGTTAATGATAAGCTAGAAGTAGCTGTATCAAAGGTAGAGTCAATTATAGCAGCTGAAAAATGCAGAGTTGATAGAATAAAGGAAAATACAATATTAGATTCTAAGGAGGGCTTAATTCATGAACAACTCTATGATTAATCCATCAATTATTGATTTACTTAAAAAGGTAGATGACAGATATTCATTAGTAATAGTAACTTCAAAGAGAGCTAGACAAATAATAAACGGAAGTGAACCGTTAGTTGCAACAAAATCTAAAAAACCACTTACTATAGCTATTAATGAAGTTAATGAAGGAGAAGTGGGTTACGAACCTACTTTTACAAAAGAAGGTTTAAAATAACATGGATAATAAAAAATGTGTATGCATAGGAGTAAGTGGTGGAATTGCTGTTTATAAAGCATTAGATGTTGTAAGCGCTCTAAGGAAAAAAGATATAGATGTTAGGGTTATTATGACAGAATCTGCAACAAAATTTGTTACACCATTACCCTTCCAATCTCTTAGTCAAAATATGGTTGTAACTGATATGTTTGCAGAACCAAAGGCTTATGAAATTCAACATATTTCTTTAGCAAAAAGAGCAGATGTTTTTTTAGTAGCTCCTGCAACTGCAAATATTATTGGAAAGGTTGCAAATGGAATTGCAGATGATATGCTTTCTACAACTATCATGGCAACTAGAGCCAAGGTTATTTTTGCTCCAGCTATGAACACGAAGATGTATGAAAATCCAATAGTTCAAGAAAATATAAATAAATTAAAGAAACTTGGATATGAATTTATTGAGCCTGCATCTGGAGTGCTTGCATGTGGAGATGAGGGAAAAGGAAAGTTAGCAGATGTAAATACTATAATAGATAGTGTTTTAAATGCACTTGAAAGTAGAGATATTGAAAAAGATTTACTTGGAAAAAATATATTGATAAGTGCAGGACCTACACATTCCAAGATAGACCCCGTAAGATTTATAACAAATAGATCTACTGGGAAAATGGGCTATTTCTTAGCAGAAGAAGCAAGAGATAGAGGAGCTAATGTTATTTTAGTTTCAGGACCTACAAATTTAACACCTCCACAAGGAGTAAAAGTAATTAACATTACTACAAATGAAGAAATGAAAAATGCAATTTTAGATAATTACGATAATAGTGATATAGTAATTAAATCTGCAGCAGTTGCAGATTATAAGATAAAACAGTATAGTAATGAAAAAATAAAAAAAGGCGATAATGATTTAGTTTTAACCTTTGTAAGAGATAATGATATATTAAAAATTTTAGGTGAAAGAAAAAAGCAACAAATACTAGTTGGATTTGCAGCAGAAAGTAATAATGTCATTGAAAATGCAAAGAAAAAGCTTGTTAATAAAAACTTAGATTTCATTGTAGCAAATGATATAACAAGTAGTGATACAGGATTTGCTAGTGATGATAATAAAGTTATTATCCTTAGTAAGGATGGAGAAGAGAAACATTTAGAGAAGATGAATAAAAGAAAAGTTGCATCAGAAATCTTTCAAACTATATTAAGAAAGCGCTAAAATGCGCTTTCTTTTATATGGAGTATAATAGAACCTAATAAAAGGGTGATGAATTTGAAAATATATGCAGAAATTGTTATAAATAGTGATGCGTTAGATATAGATAAACCTTTTACTTATGAGGTACCTAAAGAGATGCATGATGATATAAAAATAGGGCAATGGGTAAAGGTTCCTTTTGGTATTAAAAATTCTATTACAGATGGATTTATATTATCTATAAAGAATGATGAAATCTCCGGAATGAGGATAAAAAAAATAAAGTCTATAGTTAAAAATGAACCTTTATTAAATAAAGATGACATAAAGATAGTAGAATTTTTAAAGGAAAATTATTTGTGTAGATATATTGATGGTATTAGGCTTTTAATTCCTCAGGGTTTGTTAAAGGGAATTAATAATAAACATAAGATGGTGGTTTCAATAGCAGAATTGGAAGTTCCAGAAGAGGTTTTAAGAAAATACGAAGATATTTTTAAATTTTTAAAGGATAATAATGGGAAATATAATAAAGCTGAATTAAGTAAAGAGTACGGTTTTTCTATATATAAACTTAACAAGCTTATTAAAGAAGGTTACTTAAAAGTAGATGAAGAAGTTATATATAGATATAACTATAGAGAATATGTTGATTATAAAGAAAAAAATTTAACAGAAGAACAAAATAATGCAATTAAATTAATTGAAAAATCTACAAAAAATATAATTTTACTAAAGGGAGTAACTGGATCTGGTAAAACTGAAGTTTATATGAATCTTGTAAAAAATGCTATTATAAATGGAAAATCAGCTATAATATTAGTGCCTGAAATCTCTTTAACACCACAAATGATAGAACGTTTTAAAGGAAGATTTGGTAGAGAAGTTGCAGTATTTCATAGTAAACTTTCTGAAGGTGAAAGATATGATGAATGGTACAGAATAAAAGAAGGTAAAGCTAAAGTTGTAATAGGTGCAAGAAGTGCATTATTCTTGCCACTAAGGAATTTAGGAGTAATTATTATAGATGAAGAGCATGAAAATACATATAAGTCTGAACAAAACCCTAAATATGTTACTAGGGAAGTTGCTGAGTTTATAAGTGAACTAAAAGGATGTAAAGTTATTCTTGGTTCAGCTACACCATCTATAGAGACTTATTATCGAGCTATTTCTGGAGAGGTAGAACTTGTTGAATTGAAGAATCGTATTGATAATAAACCTATGCCACAAATAGAAATTATAGATATGAGAGAAGAACTTACTAAAGGGAATATTTCTATGTTCAGTAATAAACTTTTTTTAGAAATGAAAGAGGCTTTAAAAAGAAATGAACAAATCATTTTATTTTTAAATAGAAGAGGTTTTTCTACTTTTGTATCCTGTAGAAGTTGTGGATATGTATTTAAGTGTCCAAAATGTGATATATCTATGACATTTCATAAGAATGGATACTTAGTATGTCATTATTGTGGTCATGGAGAAAAACAACCCAATATTTGTCCAAAATGTAAAAGTAAATATGTTAAGCATTTTGGGGCTGGGACTGAAAGAGTTGAAGCAGAAGTAAAAAAATATTTTAAAGATGCTAAGATATTAAGGATGGATATGGATACCACAAGAAATAAGAATTCTCATGAATCTATATATAATTCTTTTAAAAATAGAGAAGCAGATATTTTAATTGGTACACAAATGATATCTAAAGGATTAGATTTTGAAAATGTTACATTAGTGGGAATATTAGCTGCTGATATGTCTCTAAATCTTCCTGATTATCGATCAGCAGAAAAAACCTTTCAAATTATAACTCAAGTTTCTGGAAGAGCAGGAAGAGGAGAAAAAGAAGGTAAAGTAATTCTTCAAACATATAATCCAAATCATTACAGTTTGAATTATGCTAAAGATTATGATTATGAGGGTTTTTATAAGGAAGAATTTACAACTAGAGGTTTGATGTATTATCCTCCTTTTGGTAGAATACTATTAATAAATGTTTCATCTAAGAATGAAAATGCTTTAAAATCTTTCATGAATTTATTAAAAAAAGAATTAAGTAAGGTATATGAAGATGAGATAAATATAGAAATGCTTGGGCCAGTTCCATGTATAGTTTCAAAAATAAAAGATAATTTCAGATGGCAAATTATATTTAAAGGTGATTTATCTTTAGATTTCTGTAAAAAAATTAAAGATAACCTTTATCAATTAAATAAGAATGTATATAATGAAATAAAAGTAACTATTGATATTAATCCAAACAATTTGCTTTAGGAGGTAAAATTAATAAATGGCAATTAGAAATATTAGAATAAATGGCGATGATGTATTAAGAAAAAAATGTAAGGTTGTAACAGAAATTACACCTAGAACTTTAAAATTAATTAAAGATATGGCTGAGACTATGTATGAAGCAGATGGAGTAGGACTTGCAGCACCACAAGTAGGAATATTACAAAGAATATTCGTAATAGATGTATTTGATGATTATGGTCTTAGAGTATTTATTAATCCTGAAATATTAGAAGTTTCAGGTACTCAAATAGGAGAAGAAGGCTGTCTAAGTGTTCCTGGTGAAGCAGCAGAAATTGAACGTCCAAATTATGTTAAGGTAAAGGCCTTAAATGAAAAAGGAGAAGAATTTGTACTAGAAGCAACTGAACTTTTAGCAAGAGCAATATTACATGAAAATGATCACTTAAATGGGAAACTATTCATAGATTATTTAAAATAAAAGGAGGCTTAACATGAAGATAGTATTTATGGGAACTCCAGATTTTGCAGTACCATCCTTAAAAAAAATAATAGAAGTATTTGGCGTAGAGGCAGTATTTACCCAACCAGATAAGCCAAAAGGAAGAGGTAAAAAAATAGCCTATTCACCAATAAAAGAAGTAGCATTAGAACATGATATAAAAGTGTTACAGCCTATTAAGTTAAAAAATGATATTGAAGCTATAAACTATTTAAAGGAATTAAATCCAGACTTCATTATTGTAGTAGCATTTGGTCAAATATTAAATAAAGAAGTTCTTGATATTCCTAAGTATGGATGTATTAATTTACATGCTTCATTATTACCTATGTATAGAGGAGCAGCACCTTTAAATTGGGCAATAATTAAAGGTGAAAAAAAATCAGGAAATACTACAATGCTAATGGATGTAGGTTTAGATACTGGAGACATGCTTCTTAAAGATGAAGTTGAAATAACTGAAGATATGACTGCTGGTGAACTTCATGATATTTTAATGGAAAGAGGAGCAGACTTATTAATTAAAACAATAGAGGGAGTATATAATGGAACTATAATTCCTGAAAAGCAAACAGATGAAACTTTCTATGCTAAAATGTTAAATAAAGATTTGGCATTAATAGATTGGAATAATAAGGCAGAAGATATTCACAATTTAATTAGAGGACTTAATCCATGGCCAATTGCGTATACTAATTATGAAAATAATTATATGAAGGTTTTTGAAAGTAAGGTTTTAAATGAAACTACAGCTAAGGAACCTGGCACTATAATTGGTGTATCAAAAGAAGGTATAAGAGTTGCTACTTCAAAAGGAGTATTACTTATAAAGAAAATTCAATTTCCAAACGGTAAACCCTTAACTGTAGAGCAATATATTAATGGACATGAAATTAAGGTAAATAATAAGCTTTATTAAAAACTGTTATAAAGGAGATGCATATATATGTTTTATCCAGGGTTTTATTTTGATTCAACTTATTTGTTGTTAGTACCAGCTATAATTATAGCTTTTTGGGCACAATTAAAAATAGATAATGCTTATAAAAAGTATAAAAATGTTAGAACAGCAAGTGGGGTTACTGGTAGTGAAGTTGCAAGAAGTATATTAGATGGAGCAGGACTTTTTGATGTTAGGGTTGAAAGGTATAATAAGCAATTAGGCGATCACTATGATCCATCTTCAAGGGTAATAAGGCTTTCACCAGAAGTTTATGATGGAGCAACAGTAGCAGCTGCTGGAATAGCAGCACATGAGTGTGGTCATGCAATACAACATCAAACTCATTATTCACCTTTAGTTCTAAGAACTAAAATTGCTCCAGTTGTTAATATAGGTAGTAATTTATCTATATGGTTATTTATGATAGGAATATTTTTTGGATTTCCTCTATTTACACAAATAGGAATTGTATTTTTTGGAGGAGCTGTAATTTATCAACTTGTTACTCTTCCAGTAGAATTTAATGCATCTACTAGAGCGTTAAGTATATTGAAAACAAGAACTTTTCTATATGGTGATGAGTTAAAAGGAGCACAAAAGGTCCTAGATGCAGCTGCGATGACATATGTAGCAGCAACTTTAATGGCTATTTCTCAATTAATAAGATTAATAGCTTTAAACAACAGATATAATGATAATTAATGAGGTAGTGAAATGAATAGTAGAAAACTTGCAAGACAAATAGTACAAAGAGTATTAGAAGAAGGAGCATATTCTAACTTAGTTCTTTCCAAAGAATTAAATAGAGAAGAAATAGATGATAAGGATAAGGGACTTATAACAGAAATAGTCTATGGTACTTTAAGAAGAAAAAGAACTTTAGATGTGCTAATAGGAAACTTTGTAAAAGATATAAATACATTAGATTCAACTGTATTAAATATATTAAGAGTAGCAATATATCAAATGTATTTTTTAGATAAAATACCTGAATATGCAGCTTGTAATGAAGCAGTTGAAGAAGCAAAGGAAGTTTCTCTAGAAGCATCTAAGCTTGTTAATGGAATCCTAAGAAATTATATAAGGGATGAAAAAGAAATAATTGTTCCTGGAAACAGAATAGATGAATTAGCTTATAAATTTTCTTTTCAACCATGGATGATAAGACTATTTATAAAACAATATGGTGAAGAAAGAACAATGAAAATTATGGCTGGTTTAAATGAAACGCCTAAAGTAACAGTAAGAGTAAATGAGTTTAAAAGTGAGTTTGAAGAAGTATATGAGAAATTAGAAGAAATGGGATATAGTGTAGAAGAAGGATATGCTTGCCCAGAAGCCATTGCAATTCATGGGGGGAAAGGTATTGAAAGTAATGAGCTTTTTAAAGAAGGCTTAATTACAGTTCAAGACGAAAGCGCTATGCTAGTAGCTCCACTATTAGATTTAAAAGAAGGGGAAAAAGTTTTAGATTTATGTGCAGCTCCAGGTGGGAAAACTACTCATATTGCAGAATTATTAGGAAATACAGGGGAAGTTGTAGCCTTTGATTTGCATGAAAATAAATTATCTTTAATTGAGGAAAATGTAAAAAGACTTGGATTGAGCAATGTAGTATGCAAAGCTATGGATGCTACAAAGCTTAACCCAGATTATATATGCTATGGGGATAAAGTATTGATTGATGTCCCTTGTTCAGGTCTTGGTATAATAAGAAAGAAACCTGAAATAAAATGGAATAAAACAAGGCAAGATTTAAGAGATCTAGTTGAAGTACAAAGAGAAATAATGGAAAATGCTTGGCAATACTTAAAACCAGGTGGAACTTTAATTTATTCAACTTGTACATTAAATAAAGAAGAAAATGAAGATAACTTAAAATGGTTTTTAGCTAAACATAAAGATGCTGAAATTGAAAATATATATTTAGGTAACAATAATAATTTTATATACAATGCTGATAAAAGTTTAACTATATTACCAAATGATTCTATGGATGGTTTCTTTATAGGAAAAATAAAGAAAATAAAATAGGTGATAGAATGAAAAATTTATTAGATTATAGCATGGAAGAAATTTCAGCTTGGATGAAAGAAAATGGGGAAAGTGCTTTTAGAGCAAAGCAAGTATTTTCATGGATATACAATAATGTTTGGGAATTTGAAAATATGAAAAATTTACCTAAGGCTTTGATTAATAAACTAAAGGAAAATTTTTATATAGGCATTCCTGAAATAGTTGCAGAATATAATTCTACGACAGACGAAACAAAAAAAATATTGTTTGCTTTTCAAGATAAAAATATTATTGAAAGTGTAATAATGAAATATAATTATGGAAATACGATATGCATTTCTACTCAAGTAGGTTGTAGGATGGGATGTAAATTCTGTGCATCTACGTTAGAAGGAAGAGTAAGAAACTTAACAGCTGGTGAAATATTATCAGAAGTTATTGTAGCTCAAAAGGTTCTAGGAGAAAGAATTTCTAATATAGTATTAATGGGAAGTGGTGAACCATTAGATAACTATGAAAATGTTACAAAATTTTTAGATTTGGTCAATGCTGAATATGGATTAAATATTGGCCAAAGGCATATTACTCTTTCTACTTGTGGTCTTGTACCTAAAATTTATGATTTAGCTAATAAAGGGTATAGCATAACTTTAGCAATATCTTTACATGCCTTCAATGATGAAAAGAGAAGAGAAATAATGCCAATTGCAAAAAAATATTCTATTAAAGAAATTTTAGAAGCATGTGATTACTACTTTGAAAAAACAGGTAGAAGAATATCTTTTGAATATTCTTTAGTTTCTGGAATAAATGATGGTAAGGAAGATGCACTATCATTATCAAAATTATTAAAGGGAAGACGATGCCATATAAATTTAATACCTGTAAATGAAATTAAGGAAAATACATTGAAAAGACCTTCTAAAAAGACTATAGAAGAGTTTGAAAAAATAGTGAGTAATCATGGATTAGATGTAACTGTTAGAAAAGAAATGGGTAATGATATTAATGCTGCTTGTGGTCAATTAAGGAGGAACTTCTTAAAGACTAAAAATTAGAGGAGTGGGTGTTGTGATTGGTATAAAAAGTGATTTAGGTAATATAAGGAACTTAAATGAGGATTATGCTGACTTTTATGAAGATATAAATTATAAAGTTTATGTATTAGCCGATGGGATGGGTGGCCATAATGCTGGCGAGATTGCTAGCAAGGCTGCCTCAAAGGCATTAATAAAATACATAAGAGATAATATGGATATATACAATACTAAGGAATTATTAGAAAATGCAGTAAAGCATGCTAATTCAAAAGTTTTTAATCTTTCTCATTGTTCAGAGTCATATACAGGAATGGGTACTACTTTAGTTGCATGTCTAATTACAAAGGATATTATTTTAGTAGCTAATATTGGTGATAGTTCTTGTTATGGAATTAAGGGGAAGGAAATAGTGAAAATAACAAAAGATCATTCATTGGTACAAGAACTTGTAGATTGTGGTAGTATTTCTTTAGAAGAAGCAGTGAATCATCCACAAAGAAATGTTATTACAAGGGCTATAGGGACAGAAAAAGATGTGAATGCAGATATATTTGAAATAAGAGTGAAGGAATATGATTTTTTCCTAATGTGTAGTGATGGATTAAGTAATGAAGTTGATTTATCTATTATTAAATCTTATAATTTTGAAGAAACAGAGCTACAGAATATTTGTGAAAAGCTGGTGGAAAGTGCAAAACTTAATGGTGGAAGAGATAATATTACTGTAATGCTATTTGGAGGAGAGGTGTAACATGAAAGGAATTATTTTAGGTGGTAGATATGAGCTTCTTGAAAAAATAGGCGAAGGTGGAATGTCAGAAGTATATAAAGCTAGATGTAATAAATTAAATAGATTTGTTGCAGTTAAAATATTAAAAAAGCAGTTTGCTGATAATGAAGATATCTCACAAAAATTTAAAAGAGAAGCAACTGCCATTGCAAATTTATCAGATACTAATATAGTTAATGTACTTGATGTAGGAACTCAAGATAATATGGACTATATAGTAATGGAGTATGTAAGTGGAAAAACATTAAAGGAACTAATTAATTATAGTGGGAAACTTAGCTACAATACTGCAATAAAAATAGCTTTACAAATTGCAAAAGCTTTAGATTGTGCTCATAGAAATAATATAATTCATAGAGATATTAAACCACAAAATATTTTAGTTACAGAGGATGGAGAAGTTAAGGTTAGTGATTTTGGAATAGCAAAATCTACTGATTCACAAACAATAACAAATACAACTAGTATCATTGGGTCAGCTCATTACCTTTCACCTGAACAAGCAAAAGGAACTTATATAGATTTTAGATCTGATTTATACTCTTTTGGAATAGTATTATATGAAATGGTGACAGGAAGATTACCTTTTGAAGGTGATTCACCAGTTACGGTAGCATTAAAGCATTTACAAGAGGAACCTGTTCCACCTAAAAATATAAATCCTGCTATTCCAGATAGCTTAAATAAATTAATACTTAAGGCTATTCAAAAAGAACCTATAAAAAGATATCAAAATGCTAAAGAAATAATTCAAGATTTACAAAAGATACAGGAAAATCCTGATGTAATAATAGGTCAAAATAAAAGTAATATTGACAATGATAGTACTATTGTTATGACTCCGATTAATACTAACAATACATCTCATATATCTAAATTAGAAGATGATTATTATGATGATGAAGATTACGATGATTATGATGATGAAGAAGATAAACCTAAGAAGAAAAAAAATAAGACTGGTTTAAAGAAAACTTTAATAGTAATTGGAGCTATATTAGCAATTTTACTCTTAGGTTCTGTTGGCTTTTTTTTAGCAGGGGGAGCTGGAGTAACCAATGAGGTGGAAGTTCCAAATATAGTAGGTAAATTAACTGATGATGTTAAAAATCAAGTTGAACAATTAGGATTAAAATTAGAAGTGAAATCTACAGAAAAAAGTGATGAACTTGAAAATACTATATTAGAAATAGATCCTAAAGCAGGAACAAAGGTGAAAAAGGGATCTGTAATAAATGCTATAGTTTCAGCAGGTGAAGAGCAAATTGAAATGCCTGATTTGAGAACTTATGAAAGAACAAATATTGAAAAAACACTAAAAGCTAAGAATTTAAACAATTATGAAATAACGGAAGAATATAGCGATGAAGTAGAAAAAGGCTATTTAATTAAGCAAAGTCCAGATGCTGGAACAAAAGTAAGTAAGAATACTGAAATAAAAATAATAGTTAGTAAGGGACCAGAAACTAAATTCGTTGATATAGTTGATGTAACAGGAAAAACTTTATCTGAAGCAAAAGAATTGTTAAAAGGTCTTGATGTTGAGGTTGAAGAGAAAATTACGCATGATAAATCTCAAGATGGTATAGTATTAAAACAAAGTATTGCTCCTACACAAATAAAAGAAGGAACACCTATTACAATAACAATAGGAAAATATGAGGAACCAACAATAGATGTTTCATCTTATGGAATTACAGAAGGAATGCAACTTAATGATGCCATTAAGATACTTGAGAGAAATAAGATTAATTATAAGGTCATTGGTAGTGGTGACATAGTCGAAAGCTTCACTAAAGAAATAAAAGCTAGTGGCACTGTAGAAATAAAGGCTAAAAAATCTGATACACAAAAGCCACCTGAAAGTAATAGTGTTAATAATGATACAAACAATAATAATGAATAACGAATCGGCCTTTTGGCCGATTATTTTTTATAAAATTTATTTGCATTTTTCACTTAAATCTGTTTATTATAAATATGAAGATAAAATTGTTTGGAGGAATTATGGAAGGAAAAATAATAAAAGGAATTGGTGGGTTTTACTATGTTAAAACTAAAGAAGAAGTTATAGAATGTAAGGCTAGAGGAAAGTTTAGGCATAAAGATATGAAGCCTATGGTTGGTGACAATGTGCTTATTAATGTATCTAATGGCAAAGGGGTAATTGAAGATATACTTGAGAGAACCTCAGAATTAATAAGACCCACTGTAGCAAATGTTACTCAAGCTTTTGTAGTATTTGCAATAAAAAATCCAGATTTAAATTTTGACCTTTTAAATAGATTTTTAATTTTATGTGAATATAACAATATTAATTCTATAGTGTGTTTAAATAAAATGGATTTAGCTTCGGAAGAAGAAAAAGAAGAAGTGAAAAAGAAAATAAATGATATTGGATATGATGTTTTATTTATAAATGCAAAAAAAGGCTTAGGAATAGAAGTTCTTAAAGAAATGTTATCAGGAGAAGAAACGGTATTATGTGGGCCTTCAGGTGCTGGTAAATCAACTCTTATAAATACTCTTTTAAATAGAACACATATGGAAACAGGAGTAGTTTCTGAAAAAATTGGAAGAGGTAAACATACAACTAGACATAGTGAACTAATTGAAATAGAAAACGGATACTTAGTAGATAGTCCTGGATTTTCTAATATAGATATTAGCTTTATGGATAAGGAAAACCTTAGATATAGCTTTCCAGAGTTTGAAGAATACAATCATAACTGCAAATTTAGGGGATGTCTTCATAATAAGGAGCCACAATGTGCAGTTAAAAAAGCTTTAAGTGAAGGTAAAATAAACGAATACAGATATAATTTTTATATTAGAATATTAGAAGAATTACAAGAGGGGGAAAAGTACAAATGGTAAAAATATCACCATCAATATTATCAGCAGATTTTTCAAAATTAGGTGAAGAAATAATAAAAGTAGATGAGGCAGGAGCAGATTATATTCATATAGATGTAATGGATGGAAATTTTGTACCTAATATTACTATTGGAATACCAGTAATAAAATCAATCAGAAATAAAACAAATAAAGTATTTGATGTTCATTTAATGATTGAAAATCCATCAAGATATATAGATGAATTTGTTGAAGCAGGAGCAGATATTATCACTATACATTATGAAGCAGAAAAACATATAGATAGAGCTATTGAATATATTAAGTCTAAAGGAGTTAAAGCTGGAGTTTCTTTAAATCCAGGAACACCAACCTTTGTTTTAAAGGATATAATAGAAAAACTAGATTTAGTATTAATAATGTCAGTTAATCCTGGTTTTGGAGGACAAAAGTTTATTCCATATTCTTTAAATAAAGTAAAAGAAGTAAAAGAAATGAGTATGAAGGTAAATAAAGACTTGCTTATAGAAGTAGATGGTGGAGTTGATAGAAATAACTCAAAGGCCTTAATTGAAGCAGGGGCAAATGTATTAGTTGCTGGTTCAGCTATATTTGGTGATGGAAACCTTAAGGAAAATATAAAAGCAATAAGAGGATAATTTAATGAAAGCTGTAATAATTTCAGGTGGAAAAGAGCCTTCAAAGGATTTATTGTTTAGAGAAGTAAAAGATGCAGATATAATTATTGGAGCTGACAAAGGCTGTGAAGTATTATATAAATATGATATAACACCAGATTATATTTTAGGAGACTTTGATTCTGCAAATGAGGATATAATAAATTCAATTGAAGCTAAATCAGGGAAAAAAATAAAATATAAGAGAGAAAAAGATTATACAGATACTGAAATTGCATATAATTTAGCTGTTGAAAAAGGAGCAGATGAAATAATATTATTAGGTGCAACTGGCACTAGATATGATCATACATTAAGTAATTTCGGGCTTATGCTAAGAGGACTTAAAAAATCTAAAAAAGTTAAAGTAATTGATGATAATAATTATATATTTTTAACTGATAAATCAATTATTTTAAAAGGAAATAGAGGAGAGACTATTTCTTTCCAAGCTTACTGTGATGAAGTTAAGAATTTTAATATAAGTGGAGCCAAATATAACTTGACTAATTTTGATTTGAAATTAGGTGATAGTATAACTACATCTAATGAATTTTTAGATGAAGAAATAGAAATAACTTTTGATAGTGGCATTGTAATGATTCTTTATACAAATGATTAAAAAAAGTAATCACTCATTTTGCTTATTTGCATACAATGTATAAGAGATGAGTGATTTTTTTATGGAGGTCTAATATGAAGATAATAGCTATAAAGTTACCTAAGTTTTTATCTAATTTAATTAAATTTTTTAGAAGAAAAAGATAATACATATGAAAAATAATAAAATTATATTGTATTAAAAATAAAAAATGCAATTGTTTAACAATTGCATTTTTTATTTGAACTTATATTGCTCTTTGAACCTTACCAGATCTAAGGCATCTTGTACATACATGAACTGTTTTTGGTGTTCCATTAACTAAAGCCTTTACTCTCTTTATGTTAGGAGCCCAAGTTCTCTTTGATTGACGATGTGAGTGGGAGTATTGAGTTCCAGATACAACCCCTTTATTACAAACTTCGCATCTTCTTGCCACTTGAAAACACCTCCTTGTTTTTGAAGATAATTTCTCTTCAATAGGACAGATTAAATTTTAACATAGGAACCCTTATAAAAGCAAGGGAAAATAAGAAAAAAGTAAAAAAACTTTTATAATCAAGATTTTAATATATTTTATAATATCTTCATATAATAAGCTATGTAATATTTACTTGATGTAATATTTACTTGAATAATAAATATAAGTAATATAAAATATAGTGTATAGATATTGATAAGGAGGTTTCTATATGGTAGGATATTCAAATGAACTTGGAAATATACATTACTCTGAAGAGGTGCTTGCAAAAATAGTTGGTTTATCAACTATGGAGTGCTATGGAGTTGTAGGTATGGTTTCTAAGAATGCAACTGAAGGACTATGGGAATTAATGAGAATAGAAAATTTAAGCAAAGGCGTTAAGCTGAAATTTGATAATGATAAATTAATAGTGGAGTTATTTGTTATGGTTGAATACGGAACAAAAATTTCTGAAATAGCAAATAATATAATACAAAAGGTACGTTATAGTGTGGAAAACTTTACTGGATTAAAAGTTTCATCTGTTACAGTAAATGTTCAAGCAGTGAGAGTCTAGGAGGTAAAAAGATGAAATATCAGACAATAAATGGCCATGATTTTTATAACATGGTTGTTAATGCTAGCAATATATTGTTAGAAGAAAGTGAGTATGTTAACTCGTTGAACGTATTCCCAGTACCAGATGGCGATACAGGGACTAATATGTCTGCAACTTTTAAAGCAGCTGTTAAAGAAATAGAAGGATTAAATACAGAATCTATTGGAGAAGCTTCAAAAAAACTTGCTAAGGGAGCTTTAATGGGAGCAAGAGGTAACTCAGGTGTTATTCTTTCACAAATACTTAGAGGAATTTCAAAGGGATTAGAAGGAAAAACATCAGTAGATTCAGTTGAACTTGCTATAGCTTTACAAGAAGGTAGCAAAGCTGCTTATAAGGCTGTTATGAGACCGACAGAAGGAACTATATTATCAGTAATAAGAGCTGCATCTGAAGCTGCAATAGACACAGATGTTAAGGATATAGTTGAATTAATGGATGTTGTTGTAAAAGAAGCTAAGATAATGCTTGATAAGACACCAGAACTTTTACCAGCACTTAAGAAAGCAAAAGTAGTAGATTCAGGTGGAATGGGATTATATATTATATTAAAAGGAATGCTTGAAGCATTAAGAGATGATATTAAAGCTGAGATTAAAGATATAAAACCATCAGAAGCTAAAATGCAAGGGGCTCAAGGAACTGAGGACATAGATATTAAATTTGGTTACTGTACAGAGTTCATTATTTTAGCAGATGCTAGTAAAGCAGATAAATTTAGAGATGATATAACACCTATGGGAGACTCACAGGTTGTAGTTGGATATGAAGATGTTATTAAAGTTCATATTCACACTAATGATCCTGGTGCTGTATTAGCAAAAGCAGTACAATTAGGAGAATTATCTAAAATTAAAATAGATAATATGAGAGAAGAACATAGAGAAGTTCTTTTATCAAAAGAAGAATATAAACTTAAAGATGAACATAAAGAAGAAGCTGTAGAAGTTGAAAAGAAAAAGTATGCTTTTGTTGCAGTAGCAATGGGAGAGGGAATCACAAACATATTTAAAGATCTTGGAGTAGATTATGTTATTGAAGGTGGTCAAACTATGAACCCTTCTACTCAAGATATAATGGAATGTATTGCTAAATTAAATGCAGACCATATATTTGTATTACCAAATAATAAAAATATAATAATGTCTGCAAAGCAAGCAGCTGAAATATCTGATAAAGATGTTAGAGTAATACCTACAACTTCAATACCTCAAGGAATTACTTGTGTTACAATGTTTAATTCTGAAGTAGAAGTCGATGAAAATGAGGAAGCTTTAAAAGAAACTATTGATATGGTTAAAACAGGATCTGTAACATATGCAGTAAGAGATACTGAAATGGATGGGATACAAATTAAAGAAGGCAACATGCTTGGATTAATTGAAGGAAAAATCAAGAAAGTTGGATCATCTTATGTTGATGTAGCAGAGGAAGTACTTTCTGAAATGGTAGATGATGAAAGTGAGCTTATTACTATATTATATGGTTCAGATGTTTCAGAAGAAGAAGCAAATGAATTTGTAAATAAGATAGAAGAGAAATATGAAGATTTAGATGTCCAATGCTATAGAGGTGCACAACCACTATACTATTTCTTAATGTCAGTAGAATAATACTAAAAGGAGCTGATTTTAACAGCTCCAAATAAATTTATATGAAAACTCCGAAAGGAGTTTTTTCTTTAATTTTATAATATTCTTTTTCTTATGTTTAAATAAGAAATAAATACTTAATGAATAAAAGTTCGAGGTGAGTAAATGAATATATCAATGGAAGTCTCAACTTTGAAAGGTGTAGGTCCTAAACTTACTGAAAAGTTAAATAAATGTGGAATTTTTACAATATATGATTTGCTTTTATACTTTCCAAGAGATTATGAATTTATCAAAGGTGATGTAGAATTTGATGAAATAGATGGTGAAGAAAAACAAATATTAAGCTGTAGAGTAATAGGCTATGATAGAGATATAAAAACTAAAAATGGTAAAATTATATCAACAATTAAATTCGATTATAAAGGGCATGTTGTTGTAGGAAAATGGTTTAATCAAAGATATATAAAAAATAATTTTAGGTTTAATACTACTTATGATTTATTAGGGAAATTCAAAAGAAATGGGAAAACGTTAGAGGTAATTAATCCTATAATAGGGTGTAATGATGCTAAGAAAAGTGAGATAATACCTAAGTATCCTTTAAAAGGTGATTTAAATGATAAAGTCATTACAAAAATAATTAATCAAGTGTTAGATAAAGTTATCATTTCTGATAATTTACCAAAAGATATTATTGATAGATATAAAATGATAGACTTAGATACTGCAATTAGAAATATACATTTTCCTAAAGGTAAAATGGAATTAAGCAATGCTGTTTCAAGACTTAAATTTCAAGAGCTTTTTACTTATTCAATGAAGCTATTATTACTTAAAAATAAATTAAGAAGTAATGATGGAATTTCTTTTTATTGGCATGAGGAACTAAAGGATTTAAAGGAATCATTACCTTTTAGCCTAACGGATGCTCAAACTAGTGTGGTAAGAGATATTTTAAGAGATCAAAAAAGTCAATATTCTATGAATAGGTTAATACAAGGAGATGTAGGAAGTGGAAAGACTATAGTAGCATTAATAGCACTCTTTAATGTATTAAAAAATGGATATCAAGGAGCCTTAATGGCACCTACGGAAATCTTGGCAAATCAACATTATTTAGAGGCATTAAAAATTTATAAGAATTTTAATTTAGACGTAGAGATTTTAACAGGAAGCACTAGTTTAAAGGAGAAAAAAAGAATAAAAGAAAAGATAGCAGAAGGTAAGCCTATGCTTGTTATTGGAACACACGCCTTAATTCAAGAGGATGTAGAATTTAAGAATTTAGGATTAGTAATAACTGATGAGCAGCATAGATTTGGTGTTGAGCAAAGAAATAAATTAATAAATAAAGCTAAAAGACCAGATGTGTTAGTAATGACAGCAACTCCAATTCCTAGAACATTAGCATTATATATGTATTCAGATTTAGATGTATCAATAATAGATAAGCTTCCACCTGGAAGAAAAAAAATAGATACAAGATTTTATTCTGAAAATGAAAGAATGTCAGCTTATTCACTAGCTTTAGAAGAAATAAATAAAGGAAGGCAAGTATATATAGTTTGTCCTTTGATTGAAGAAAATGAGAAGATGGAATTAAATTCTGTAGAAAAATTATACGATGAATTAAAAGAAAATGTGTTTAAAAATGTTAGTGTTGAGATATTACATGGAAAAATGAAACCAAAAGAAAAAGATGAAATAATAGGAAGGTTTAAAGAAGGTGAAGTTAAAGTTATAATTTCCACTACAGTAATAGAAGTTGGCGTAAATGTTCCTAATGCATCTGTTATGATAATAGAAAATTCAGAGAGATTTGGATTGGCTCAGCTTCATCAATTAAGAGGAAGAGTTGGTAGAGGTGAATATGAATCATTCTGTATTTTAATAGGAAAAGCTAAAAATGAAAAAACAAAAAAAAGAATGGAAATAATGACAAGCTCTACTGATGGATTTTATATTTCAGAACAAGACTTGAAATTAAGAGGAGCAGGTGAAATGTTTGGACTAAGACAAAGTGGAGATATAGGATTAGTATTGGCAGATTTTTATGAGGATATTGATATTTTAAAATGTGCAAGATATGAAGCAAGTCAATTAATTAATTCTAAAGATGTGAAAAATGTAAAACTATGTAATGAAATATCTAAATCTCTTGAAAGATATAGTCGATATATTTGTTTTAATTAAAAAAATTGTATATAAATAAATATTATGTTAAAATTGTATTAACAGTACCTAAGGAGGAAATTTAAATGAGAATAATAGCAGGAAAAGCAAGAGGACGTAAGTTACTACCTCCAGATACAATGGAAACGAGGCCAACTTTAGATAGGGTTAAGGAAGCAATGTTTAGTATTATACAAAACTATGTGCCAGAATCTGTGGTAGTTGACGTTTTTGCAGGAACTGGAAGCCTTGGTCTTGAAGCAGCAAGTAGAGGTGCTAAAGAAGTATATTTAATTGATAAAAGTAATACAACTTTTCCAATTCTAAAGAAAAATATTGAGAATTTAAAGTTTGAAGAATTTTGCTTTCCACTTAATTTAGATTCATATGATGCTTTAAATATGTTAAGCAATAAAGGAAAGGTATTTGATATTATTTTTATAGATCCACCATATTGCAAGGAAATGATTCCAAAAGCAATAGAAATTATAAAAGAAAAAAATCTTTTAAAAAAAGACGGTATAATAGTAACAAAGATAGACTCTATAGAAGAAATTTATAAAGGATATAAAGAAATAAAATTACTTAAAAGTAAAAAATATGGGAATACAACAGTGTGTATATATTATAATGAGGAGTAAATAAAAGGTGAGAGAAATGAATATTGCTATTTATCCGGGAAGCTTTGATCCGATAACAAACGGACATTTAGATATTATAAGTAGAGGTGCTAAAATATATGATAAAGTAATTGTAGCAGTTTTAGTTAATATGGATAAAAACTGTTTGTTTACTATAGAAGAGAGAGTAGATTTAATAAAAAGAGTTACTAAAAATATAGATAATGTTGAAGTTTTAAGTTTTGATGGACTTTTAGTTGATTTTGCAAAAATGCATAATTCCAGAGTTATTTTAAAAGGTCTTAGAACTATGTCAGATTTTGAATATGAGTTCCAAATGGCACTTATGAACTCAAAACTTGATTCTGATATTGAAACTGTATTTATGATGACTTCATCAGAATTCTCCTATGTAAGTTCATCTTCAGTGAAGCAAGTGGCTAAGTTTGGTGGGAATATTAAGGGACTAGTACCTGATGAATTGATTTCAGAGCTTATGGAGAAATTTTAATGTTTAAGTTTTCTAGGAGGAAGTAGAAATATGGATAAAATAGAAGTTAATATTATTGAGCTTTTAGAGTATTTAGAAGAGTTGATAGAAACTGCACCAAAGGTGCCTATAACAGGTAAAAGTGTAATAGATAAAAAGGAATTTTTAGAAGTAATAGATCAAGTAATAAACTATTTACCAGATCAAATTAGAAAAGCTCAATGGGTTATGAATGAGAAGGATAGAATATTAGAAGATGCTCAAAAACAATATGAATCTACTAAAAGTGAAATTATGGAAATGATGAAACAAAATGTAGAAAATCATGATTTAGTTAAAGAAGCAAAAATAAGGGCAAATGAAATAATTGCCCTAGCACAAAGAGATGCTAAGGCAATTAGACTTGGTTCTAGAGAGTATTCAACTGAAATTTTATCTCAACTAGATAGAGAAATTGAAGAAAAGAAAAATAAACTTATTGCAGATATGCAAAAATCCTTTGAAATGGTTGCTAAAGAAATAGATGAAAATTTAAGTAAAACTGGTTCAAGGATTAAAGAAAACATATCTGAATTAAGAGGAATGTAGTTTTCTTTTAATAAAGCTAAGGGTTATAGAAACTAAAAGGGATATACTTAATAGTAATATTAACGGAATAAATAATTTATATATAACTAATTTATAGTTGTAGATTGGTGCAATACTAAAGGTTGGTATTGAAATTAATATAATATTACTAGAAATAAATGTTATTATAAAACCTATTATTCCTTGTAGAAATTTAAGTGAAATATATTTCTTAAAATTTGGATTATCTATACTTATAATAGAAGATACTTGAGCTATAACAGATAAACTAGAAAAACATAATATAAAACTTATTAAACTTAATTTTAAAGTAATAGATAAATTTATAGTAGAAATAATTTTGCAACCATTAGTAAATTCAATACTACCTAAAAAAATATTATACATAATTCCAGTAGGTAATTTAAATAAATTTTCTAAAAAGGTGAAAGCAGCACTTATTGAAGTGGTGCTTTTTATTATGCTTATTACTACAGAAAAAATTATTACAAAAGCACCTACATTTAATGTAGTATTAACAGCTCCTTCTATAGAAAACTTTAAATTTGTTCCGAAATTAGAATTCTTTTGCGTTGAATCAATTTTTAATTCATTGAAAGTAGATTTATTTTTTCTTTTTGTAAGTAGCCCTATTATTATAATTGATAAATAATTTGCAATAAGAAGTATATATCCAAATTTAATATTATTTAGCATAGCAACGGAAACTGAACCTAAAATAAAAATTGGACCAGCATTAGAGGCTATATTTAGTAGTCGTTCATATTCATCTTTATGTATATATCCTAAATTATAAATGTCAGAAGAATATTTTGCACCTAAAGGATAACCACAAATAAAACTAGCAGCAAGTGGAAAAGAAGAACTTTTCGAAAGACCTAAAGGCTTACAAATAAGTGGACCTAGTATTTTAGAATAAAGTGTTATTCCATCATAGCATATTAGTAGATTGCATATTACACTAAAGGGGAAAATAGTTGGCAATATTGCAGATACAACAAGCTTTACTCCGTTTATAGCTGCTTCAATACTAGTTTTTAAATTAACTACAAATATAATTATAAAAATAGTTATAAAAAAACATATTAGAAAATTTTTTTTTATATTAATAAGTTTCAGAAGAATTATAACAAGAATAAAAATTAAAAGCCATAAAATATATATACTAATCATGAGACATACCTCCTATAGTATTTATATGCTTATGGCTTTATAATATTATTATTTTATTATAGGTGAAAGTAAATAATCACTTAATGGATTTACCTTATTATTTAAAATAGAGTAAGCTTTTGTGCTTTGAATATCTAACTGTAAAAGCTTATTAGAATTATTCTTTGGAACTTTTGTAATAATAGGAATAGAAGATTTTTTTTTCATTTCCTTTAAAATAAGCCTTCCAGTATCGTTAAATCCAAGAACTCTTGCGTATAAATTTTCCTCTTTTGATAATTCTTCAAAACTATAATTATCTAATGAAAAAAATAATTGAGATAACAGTCTTGAGATTTTTGTGTAAGTATATCTTTTACTTTTTACTCTAAAAATAAAATTTTCATAGGAGGAACTATGATAAATTTCTTTAATAAATTTATTATCTATCCCTTCTTTTGATTCAAAAAGATTGTTAAAGTTTATACAATTTGTTAACAGTCTATACTTAATAAATTTATACATATCTTCTTCAAAAATAAAAGGATAATTATTTTTTAATAAGTTAATAAGTACATCTAAAGAAGGAGATGGCATATAAGATTCTAGTAAATTTAAATTATAATTATTTTTAATATTTTCTCTTATGCTAGTAGCTGAAGAAAATACAGTGTGAAATTTTTTATCGTTATATTTAGAACCTTCTCTCTTCATAGTTAGAGGTGTTATGGAACTATTACTTTTAATAATAGCTTTAATATACTCAATTCCAAGTATATTATTTGAATTTGAAAGAATCTCATTTAGATCTTCATTATCTAAAATATCTATTAGAGTTTTTTCTCTAGCCTTAGCATATGTAACACCAGATTTTAAATTTTCTTTAATTTTAAGCTTAAATTCTTTAGGTTCTTTGGTTAAAACTTCAGCGATTTTATAGAGTAAATTTATATCTCCACATTCACTTCCAAAAAATATATTGTCAACAACTCCAATATTATTTAGAATGTCAACAGCTCCTTTTGCAAAAAATTCTGCAGAAGATACTGCATAGAAAGTAGGAAGTTCAATAACTAAATCAACTCCGTTTAATAAAGCCATTTCAGTTCTTTTCCATTTATCTATTATTGCAGGTTCGCCCCTTTGTACGAAGTTTCCACTCATAATACAAACTATGCCACGGCAGTTTGTAACCTTCTTTGCTGTGTTAAGATGATATAAGTGCCCGTTATGAAAGGGATTGTATTCAGTAATTATTCCAGTTATTTTCATAAATACACTCCTTAATGGGAATTATAAAATCATTATAACATATTAATGTTTTTTATATAATTATTTGTATAACATTGTTAAAAATTAGATATTCTTTCTGGATATTTAGAAATATTTAGAAAACTTTGAATAAAAAGAATTAAAACTTTTGAATATTTAAGGTTGAAAAATATAGTTATTTAGGAGTATATTAGATTATGGAAAGAAGTTTATACTTTTTTTGAAAGGAGAAGTTTATTATGGAACTTATGAAAAAATTATGGGAATCAGCAAAAGCTGATAAGAGAAAGATAGTTCTTCCAGAAGGTGATGAAGAGAGAACTTTAGTTGCCGCTCAAAAAATAGTAGAG
Source organism: Clostridium sp. SGI.024 (assembly GCF_050315195.1). Taxonomy (NCBI): domain Bacteria; kingdom Bacillati; phylum Bacillota; class Clostridia; order Eubacteriales; family Clostridiaceae; genus Clostridium; species Clostridium sp. SGI.024. The sequence goes on from NZ_JBNPON010000006.1 coordinate 43,960, forward strand.
TTAGGATTAGCTCATATAGTTTTAGTAGGAGACAGCAACAAAATTCAAGAAAATGCACAAAAATTAAATGTTAATTTAGACGGCGTGGAAATAGTAGACCCGAATAAATCAGATAGACTAGAAACTTATATCAATTCATTTTACGAATTAAGAAAAAATAAAGGAATGACTTTAGAAAAAGCAGAAAAAATAGTTAGAGATCCATTATATTTTGGTACTATGATGGTTAAGCTAGATGATGCAGATGGTATGGTATCAGGTGCTGTACATACAACTGGGGATTTGTTAAGACCAGGGCTTCAAATTATTAAAACTGCACCAGGCGTTTCAGTAGTATCAAGTTTCTTTATTATGATGGTTCCAGGTTCAAAATATGGTGAAGAGGGTATGCTATTATTCTCAGACTGTGCAGTTAACCCTAATCCAACATATGAACAATTAGCAGCTATAGCTATAGCTACAGCTGATACAGCAAAGAGACTTTGCAAAGTTGAACCAAGAGTAGCTATGCTTTCTTTCTCAACAATGGGAAGTGCAGACCATGAAATGGTAGACAAAGTAAGAAAAGCAACTGAGCTTGCTAAAGAATTAAGACCTGATCTACAAATAGATGGTGAATTACAATTAGATGCAGCTATAGTTGATAAAGTAGCAGCTCAAAAGGCACCTAATAGTACTGTTGCTGGAAAAGCTAATGTATTAATTTTCCCAGATTTACAAAGTGGAAACATAGGCTATAAATTAGTTCAAAGATTTGCAAATGCAGAAGCAATTGGACCTATGTGTCAAGGTTTTGCAAAACCAATTAACGATTTATCAAGAGGATGTAGTTCTGATGATATAGTTAATGTTGTTGCATTAACTGCAGTTCAGGCTCAAGCTCAAAAATAATTATTCATCAAGAAGGAGTATAACACAAATGAAAGTATTAGTAATCAATTGCGGTAGTTCATCGCTTAAGTATCAATTAATTGATATGTCTACTGAGGAATCTTTAGCTCAAGGATTAGTAGAGAGAATAGGAATTGAAGGTTCTGTTTTAACTCAAAAGGTAGAAGGAAGAGACAAATATATAGTTAAGCAACAAATGCCAGATCATAAAGTTGCAATAAAATTAGTTTTAGATGCATTAGTAGATAAGGAAAATGGTGTAATTTCTTCAATGGATGAAATTACAGCTGTTGGACATAGAGTTGTTCATGGAGGAGAAAAGTATAAATCTTCAGTTCGTATAAATAAAGAAGTTAAAGATTATATTAAAGAGTGCTTTAAATTAGCGCCTTTACACAACCCTGCAAATATGATAGGTATAGAAGCTTGTGAAGAACTTATGCCAAACACTCCAATGGTAGCTGTGTTCGATACTGCCTTCCATGGAACAATGCCAGAAGAAGCATATCTTTATGCTCTTCCATATGATTTATACACTAAGCATGGAATAAGAAAATATGGATTCCACGGTACTTCTCATAAATATGTTTCTCAAAAAGTAGCAGAAGTTATGGGAAGAGATATAAAAGATTTAAAAATAGTAACTTGTCACTTAGGAAATGGTGCAAGCTTAGCTGCAATTAAAAATGGTGTTTCTATAGATACTTCAATGGGCTTCACACCACTTGAAGGAGTAGCTATGGGAACAAGATCTGGTAATATAGATCCTGCAATTGTTACTTTCTTAATGAAAGAAGAAGGATTATCAGCTGATGAAGTAAATGACTTATTAAACAAAAAGTCAGGTGTTCTTGGAATATCAGGAATTAGTTCAGATTTTAGAGATATTGAAGATGCTGCATTTAAAGAAGATGTTTATAGAGCAAAATTAGCTCTTGCTATATTTGAATATAAGGTTAGAGCAACTATTGGATCTTATGCTGCTATTATGGGTGGTGTTGATGTAATAGTATTTACAGCTGGTGTAGGTGAAAATGGACCTGAAACTAGAGAATCTATACTTACAGGATTAGAATTCCTTGGAGTTGAAGTAGATAAAGAAAGAAATAAGGTAAGAGGAAAAGTAAGAGAAATTTCAAAAGAAGGATGCAAAGTTAAAGCATTCGTAATTCCAACTAATGAAGAATTAGTTATAGCAAGAGATACAGTTGAATTAATTAAATAATTAATTTACTAAGTGCATAATTATTAGTTGAGTTATTTATGTAAAATTGCTTGACTTTTAATCATGCACTTTATATAATAAATTGTGTTTATTCGGCAAATATTTATCTAAGGAGTGAAATAAAGCTTGGCTCAAGCTATGTATATAAAGTACATAATGTATCCAAAAGGATATGAGGACAGGGTCTAGAGCAAGTAGATATGATTATACAATTTTCAGATCTTATTTCATCAAAAAATAGAAAAAAAGAAGTTAATATAACATATGATTTAGCTCCATTTCATTTTGATGGAGAAAAAATAGAAGCTGTAGAATGTTTAAATGTAGTTGGAAATGTTACTTCTGTTGGAGATGTTTTAACTCTAAGAGCTTCAATAAAAACAAAATTGAAACTGCATTGTTCAAGGTGTCTAGATGCCTTTATCTATCCAATAGATATTGATATAGAAGAAAGGTTTACAAATAATAAGGAACTTCAAGATGATGAAGAAATTATTTTTGTAGATAGCGATATTTTTGATATTGCTAAAACAGTTGAAAATATTATTATTTCAACCTTACCTATTAAGAGACTTTGCACAGATAGCTGTAAGGGACTTTGCTACCAATGTGGTAAAAATCTTAATGAAGATTCTTGTCATTGTGAAACAAATGATGTAGACTTAAGACTGGCAAAGTTACAAGAGTTATTTGGAAATAAGGAGGTGTAGTAATGGGAAATCCTGCAAGAAAAACATATAGAGCAAAGAGAAATTCAAGAAGAGCTCAAACTTTTAAGGCGAGCTTACCTGGAATAGTTGAATGTCCACAATGTCATGAAATGAAGTTAGCTCACAGAGTTTGCAAGAACTGTGGATTCTATAAAGGTAAAGAAGTAGTTGCTTCTGTAGAAGAATAAAGAAAGTCTAATGACTTTCTTTTCTTTATATATAAGGAAAAGGGGTGAAGGTTTATGAAAATAGCTATAGATGGAATGGGTGGAGATCATGCACCAAAGGCTGTAGTTGAAGGAGTAATTAAATCTATTAATGAATACCAAGGAATAGAATACTATATAACAGGACCCAAAGAACAAATAGAAGAGGAATTAAAGAATTATACATATGATAAATCTTTAATTAATATAGTAGATGCTAGAGAGGTAATTTCACCAAATGAACATCCTGTAATGGCTTTAAAGAAGAAAAAAGATTCTAGTTTATATAAAGCGTTAAAACTTGTTAAGGACAAGGAATGTGATGCTGTAATATCGGGTGGTAGTACAGGGGCCTTTTTAGCAGGTTGTACACTAGTTGTAGGTAGAATTAAAGGTATTGAAAGACCAGCCCTTGCTCCTATAATGCCAGGGAAGAATGGAAGTTTTATGATAGTTGATGCTGGTGCAAATGTTGATTGTAAGCCAAACTATTTAGTTCAATTTGCAAAAATGGGAAAAATATATTATCAAGGAGTATTAGGTTCTAAAAATCCTACAGTAGGACTTGTTAATATTGGAGCAGAAGAGGAAAAAGGAAATGAATTAACTAAAGCTGCTCATAAACTTCTAAAAGAAGAACAAGATTTAAATTTTGTAGGTAATGTGGAACCACGAGATACTTCAAAGGGAGATATAAACGTTTTAGTTTGTGATGGATTTGTTGGGAATACATTATTGAAGATGTATGAAGGCGTTGCATCTACATTATTAGGAATGATAAAGGAAGAAATTTTATCAAGTGGATTAATTAGTAAGCTAGGAGCAGTATTATTAAAGCCTGTCTTTAAAAGTTTAAAGATAAAATTTGATTATAAAGAAGTAGGTGGAGCTCCATTTTTAGGTGTTGACGGTATTTGTATTAAAGCTCATGGAAGTTCAGATGGAAAGGCATTTAAAAATGCTATAAGACAAACAAAAACTTTCCATGATAATGGTGTGCTTGAAAAAATTAAGAAAGAGATACAAAATAATATATAATAAATGCCAATATGTATATTGACTAGATAAATAATATATAATATTATCTAAATGATGTATGTAGGAGGTGATTTTAATGTTCGAAAGAGTTAGAGAAATTATAGCAGAAAAATTAAGCATTAATGAAGATGAAATTACAATGGAATCTTCTTTCCTAGATGATTTAAACGCAGATTCATTAGATTTAGTTGAACTTATGATGGCTTTAGAAGATGAATTAGATACTGAAATTCCAGATGAAGAAGCAGAAGGCTTTAAAACAGTTGGAGATGTTGTTAAGTATTTAAAAAATCACGTAGAAGAGTAATTTAATCCCGCAAAAGTGCGGGATTTTATATTTAAAATTTATAATTAAATTAGTTTATTCTTGAATTTGTTTTAAAAAGCTATAAAAAGCAAATTGAAGAATAAACTTTGAGGAGTTGTAAAAGATGGCAAAGTTTAATATTAGTGAAGTTGAAGAGCATATAGGAGTTAGCTTCAATGAACCAAGAGTTCTAAAAACTGCACTAACTCATAGCTCATATGCAAATCAACATAAAGATGAGGAGTACAATGAAAGATTTGAATTCTTAGGCGATTCAATTCTTCAGTTATGTATTACGGAATATTTATTTTTAAACTATAAAAATAAAAGTGAAGGTGAGTTAACTAAAATAAGAAGTTTAATTGTTTGCGAAAATTCACTTTATGAAATAGGAAAAAAATTAAATTTAGGTTATTTTATAAGAATGAGCAAGGGAGAGGAATTAACTGGAGGAAGAGAAAGAGTTTCAATTATAGCTGATTCTGTTGAAGCTTTACTTGCTGCAATTTATTTAGATAAGGGATTAGAATTTGTTAAAGACTATATATTAGGTCATTTTAGAGAAATAATAGATAAAGCTATAAATAATGATATAATTTTAGATTATAAAACTAAACTTCAAGAGGAAATGCAAAAGTCAGGAGAAGTTAGTATAGTTTATGAACTTTTAAAATATGAGGGACCTCCTCATAGAAGAAAGTTTTACACTTCTGTTATAGTTGATGACAAAGAACTTGGAACAGGTGAAGGGTATAGCAAAAAAGAATCAGAGCAAAATGCAGCTAGGGAAGCATTAAAGTCTTTGGAGGGATAATATGAATAAGAGACATTATATAATTCCTATATTTATATCTCATATAGGGTGTCCACATCAATGTGTATTTTGTAATCAAGATAAAATTGCAAAGAAAGTAGAAGAAGAAGTTACAGCTAAAGATGTAAGAGAAACAATTGAAAGTTATTTAAAAACTATTGAACATAGTAATTCAACTGTTGAAGTCTCATTTTTTGGAGGAACCTTTACTGCTATTAATGTAAATAAACAAAAGGAATTATTATCAGTAGCAAAGGAATATAAAGATAAGGGATTAATAGATAAGATAAGAATGTCTACTAGACCGGATGCAATTAATAAATATATATTAAGTTATCTAAAAGAATACAGTGTAGATATTATAGAACTTGGAGTACAATCTTTAGATGATGAAATATTAAAGTTATCTGGAAGAGGACATACTTCAAAAGATGTTGAAGAGGCTTCAAAATTAATTAAAGAATATAAATTTACATTAGGTCATCAAATTATGCCAGGGCTTCCTGGAGATACTTTTGAAAAAGATATTGAAACTGTAAATAAATCAATAAATATGAAGCCAGATATATGTAGAATTTATCCTGCTTTAGTGATAAAAGATACTCCTATGGAAGTGATGTATAATAGAGGAGAATATAGGCCGTATTCTCTAGAGGAAGCAATAAATATTTCAAAAGAATTATATAAGTTGTACATGAAGGCTAGAATAAATATAATTAGAATAGGACTACAACCTACAGATAACATTACATGGGGTGGAGATCTTGTTGATGGACCATTTCATCCAGCTTTTAGAGAACTAGTAGAAGGTAGCTTAATATGTGATAAAATTAAAAGCGAAATTAATGAAGATGAAGATATAATTATAGAGATTAATTCTAAGGATCTTAGCAAATTATATGCTAATAAAAAAGTTTATTTTAATAATTTAAAGAATAATCATAAAGGGAAAATACTAGTTAATACTAAAGATAAATTAAAAAGAGGTAATCTTAATATTATTGTTATAAAGAGAACTAGAGAGATAAGTATAAGGTAGGCGATATTTTGCCTACCTTATATTGATATTTTATAATCTTTACTATAAACTAAAATAGGACAGGAGTGTTGATTATGAAAAAGAAAACAAGACAAAAACTAATGCGAGTAATAACCGTATTTTTAGCTATTATGCTCTCAGTGAGTTTACTAGTATCATTGATTAGTTAAGGAGTGTATCTATGTTTTTAAAATCCCTAGAAATAAGAGGTTTTAAATCTTTTGCAGATAAAACCAATTTAAACTTTAAAAAAGGAGTAACAGCAGTAGTTGGTCCAAATGGAAGTGGGAAGAGTAATATTTCTGACTCTGTAAGATGGGTTCTTGGAGAACAAAGTGTTAAAACTTTAAGAGGCGGAAAGATGGAAGATGTAATTTTCGCTGGGACACAATTTAGAAAAGCAGTAGGGTTAGCACAAGTTTCACTTACTCTAGATAATTCTGATAACTCTTTAGATACTGATTACTCAGAGGTAACTATAACTAGAAGAATTTTTAGATCAGGAGAAACAGAATATTTAATAAATAATCAAAAGTGTAGACTTAAAGATATTCATAGCCTTTTTATGGATACAGGTATAGGAAAAGAAGGTTATTCCCTTATAGGGCAAGGGAAAATTGAAGCAATACTAAGTGGAAAAGCTGATGATAGAAGAGCAATTCTTGAAGAGGCGGCAGGTATTGTTAAATTTAAATCTAGAAAAGAAGAGGCAGAAAGAAAATTATCTAATACTGAAAATAATTTAACAAGAATTAGAGATATAATTTCTACATATGAAGAGAGAATTGAACCTTTAAAAGAGGAAAGAGAAAAAGCATTAAAGTATAATGTTCTTTCAGATGATTTAAGGGTAAGGGAAGTATCTTTACTTGTAAATAATATAGGTGTCATAGATAAAGATATTAAGTCAATAAATGTAGAAATAACAAATAAAAGTGAAAATATCAAAGAAAAAAGAGAAATATTAAATAAGCTAAAGGAAGAACTTGTTCATTTAGAAGAAGAAATTGAAACTATTGAAAAGAAAAATAATGCTGAAAAGACAGAGTATTATACAAAAAAGGAAGAAGTAAATAAAAGCTTAAATGATATTGAGATATACAAAGAAAGAATAAAAAACTTTGAAGAAGTTATAAAAAAAGATAATGAAGAAATATTAAGATTGGAAGAAGTATTAATAAAATCAAGAAAAGAGAAGGATTTATTATTAATAGAACTTGAAGAAAAAATAAAAGAACAAATTAATAAGGAAAATTTAATTAAGGAATTTGAGTCAACTAATTATAAATTAATTAATGAAATAAAAAAATTAGAAGAAGATTCTGAGAAAATTAAAGAAGATGAATTTGAAATTTTAAGAAGAACTTCAGAAATAAATAATGATATAGCTATTATTAATAAGGAAATAGTAAATAAAGAAGAACTTAGTACAAGCGGTGAAAATAACTTAAAGGCTATAGAAGGCAATATAAGTATTAACATAGCAACTATATCAAGTATTAATGAGAAAATTAATACTATAAAGAAACTAAAGGAAGAAATTGAAGCTAATATTATAGATAATAGAAAAAAAATAGGAGCATTAAGTAGTCAATTAACTAGAAAAGAAAGATTTATTAGAGAAATAGCAAAGAAGATAAATATCTTAGATGGTAAATTAACTACTCTTAGAGACTTAGAAAAAAGCTATGAAGGGTATCAATTATCTATTAAAAAATTAATGGAAAGAATTGAAAAGGGTCAAATACCTTATGGAAAAGGAGCTAGTGTATTAGGAGAAATTTTTACAGTTGATAAAAAATATGAAACCGCAATAGAAATATCTTTAGGTGGAGCTATATCAAATGTAATAACAGAAGATGAAAATACAGCAAAGCTTTTAATAGAATATTTAAAGAAAAATTCTTTGGGGAGGGCAACTTTCTTACCTTTAAATATAATTAAGGGAAGCAGAATAAATGTATCTAATGATATAAAGAATGTAAAGGGATATATTGGCCTTGCATCTGATTTATTAAATTATGATAATAAATATAAAGAAATAATGGATTATTCACTAGGGAAAACTATTATAGCTGAAAATATGGAAGCAGCTTTAATAATATCTAGATTAGGAAACTATAAAATAAGAATAGTAACCTTAGATGGTGAAGTAATAAGTCCTGGTGGAGCTTTAACTGGAGGAAGTATATATAAGAAAAATAATTCTAGTATTTTAGGTAGAAGAAGAGAAATTCAAGAATTAGAGGAATCTATAAATACTAATAAGAGTAGTTACAACTCTGAATTATTACTTTTAGATAAAATAAGAGATGAAATAAGAGAAATTGATGAAGATATATTAAATAAAAGTGATGATATACACGAAAAAAATATTGATATAACAAGATTTGAAAGTGAAGTTAGAGCCTTAGAAAATGAAAGCTTGAAGTTGAAGAATTCATTAGAAGTTTCTAAAAAAGAAATATCTTTAAATAATGAAACCTTAGTAAAATTAAGAGATGAAATTGTAAAAAAGGAAGAAAATTTAAGATTACTACAAAATACTAAGGAAGAAAATAAGGAAAGAATTGAAATTATTCAAAGGGAACTTATAGAAAAGAAAGAAGTTTTTGATAAAATAAAAGAAGAAAATATCCAAGTAAAGATAGAGAAAGCTAAATTAGATGAAGTAGTTTATTCAAGGCAATCAGATCTTAGGAGAAAAGAAAAAGAAGAAAAAGAAAAAGAAGAAAGAATTTTCTCTCTTAAAAAAGATAATGATGAAAAGAGTAGTAATATAAACTATTTAAGAAAATTAATAGAAGATAAAACAATGTTTATTTCAGAAGTTAATAAAAGATTAAATGAATTAGAAGATGTTTTTAAATTTGATGAAGCTAGTAGAATAAGTTTAAAAGATAAGCTAAAAATAAAGGATGGAGAATCAAATCTAATAATTGAAGAAATAAGAGTATTAGAAATTGATTTGAATAGAAAAGAAATATCTTTTGCAAAATTAGAAAGTGAAAGAGAAAATTACTATATTAAATTAAACGAAGAATTAAATTTAACTTTAGCAGAAGCAATGGAAATAGCAGTGAAAATTGAAAATATATCCAAGGTGAAGGAAGAGATTTTTAAAATAAAAAATCAAATTACTGAATTAGGAACAGTAAATCTTGCTGCTATAGCAGAATATGAAGAAGTATGTGAAAAGTATCAATTTATGTCTTCTCAAGAAGAAGATCTAAACATGGCTAAAGAAGAATTAATGACAGTTATAAATGAAATGACTATAAAAATGCAAGAGTTATTTAGAGAAAACTTTACAATATTAAATAAAAATTTTAATGAAACCTTTAAAGATTTATTTAAGGGGGGAAATGCAGAACTTATTTTAGGAGAAGGTGATGAACTTACAGCAGATATAGAAATCAATGTTCAACCACCAGGAAAGAAACTTCAAAATATTAATTTAATGTCTGGTGGAGAAAAAGTTCTTTCTGCCATTGCTCTATTATTTGCTATATTAAAGATGAAGCCTACTCCATTTTGCATATTAGATGAAATAGAAGCTGCTCTAGATGATGCAAATGTATATAGATATGCTGAATTTTTAAGAGAATTTTCAGAGAATATACAATTTATAGTTATAACTCATAGAAAAGGAACCATGGAAGCTAGTGATGTTATGTATGGAATTACTATGGAGGAAAAAGGTGTTTCTAAGGTAGTATCAGTAGACTTAAGTAAAGAAAATTAGGAGGTAAATCATGGCTATATTCGGAAAAATATTTGATAATTTAAAAAATGGACTTTCAAAAACTAAAGATGCGTTAACAGATAAAATTAATGAAACATTAAAATTAGCTATTACTATAGATGAAGATTTATATGAAGAACTTGAAGAAATATTAGTTATGTCTGATATTGGAATGGATACAACTATAGAAATAATAAATAGATTAAAAGATAAGATTAGAAAAGAAAAAATAAATGATCCAAGTGAAGTATATCCTGCTTTAAAAGAAGTTATTAAAAATATGTTACTTGAGGGAACAGAAGAAATAAGAAGTGAAGATGAAACAGGTAAAAAGGTATTATTAGTTATAGGAGTAAATGGAGTAGGTAAAACTACCTCAATTGGTAAACTTGCAGCAAAAAACAAAAAGGAAGGCAAGAGAGTTATTTTAGCTGCTGCTGATACTTTTAGAGCGGCTGCAATAGATCAACTAGAAGTATGGAGTGATAGAGCTGGTGTGGATTTAATAAAACATAGTGAAGGATCAGATCCAGCAGCTGTAGTATTTGATGCAGTGAACGCTGCAAAAGCAAGAAATATAGATTTATTAATATGTGATACTGCAGGAAGATTACACAACAAGAAGAATCTTATGGATGAATTATCTAAAATAGGTAGAATAATAGATAGAGAATTTGATGGAGCTAAAAAAGAAACATTATTAGTTTTAGATGCTACTACTGGACAAAATGCAGTAATACAAGCAAAACAGTTTATGGAGGCTTGCCCAATAGATGGTATAATACTAACTAAGCTAGATGGTACTGCAAAAGGTGGAGTAGTAATATCCATTAAAAATTCATTAAACATTCCTGTAAAATATATAGGGGTAGGAGAAGGAATAGATGACCTTCAAGAATTTGATGCAGAAAGCTTTGCAGAAGCACTGTTTTAGAATAAAAAATGTAAAATTAATGTTGAAATTTAGCTTTTGCTGAATTTCATTAAAATCTATAACTTAGCAAAGCTAAGTTATTTCCTTAATTCTACATTCTACATTTCAAATTTTAAATTTTTTATAGGGTGTTAAGTAAAAATACTTGACAGCATAGAGTTGTTTTGTTAAAATCTCATTTGTGGGTAAGGTGATGAAATGGAAGATAGGGTTGAGATTTCATTATTGATGGATTTATACGGTCCATTATTAACTGAAAAACAATATAAGATTATGGAGCTTTATTATAATGAGGATTTATCCTTAGCTGAAATTGCTGAATTGAATAACACAAGTCGTCAAGCTATCCATGATTTAATTAAGAGATGTTATAAACAATTTCTATCCTATGAAGAGAAACTTAATTTGCTTAAAAAAAGTTTTGAGCAAGAAGTAATAATAAATAATCTTCTTAATGAGTTAAGAGAAAAGTATTCTATTAGTGAAGAGGATTATGAAAAGTACAAAAGTAATTTAGAAGAGTTATAAAATCATAGGAGGGGATAATATGGCTTTTGAAGGTTTATCCGATAAATTACAGGAAGCTTTTAAAAAACTTAGAAGTAAGGGGAAGCTAACTGAAAAAGATATAAAAGAAGCCATGAGGGAAGTAAAATTAGCTTTACTTGAAGCAGATGTTAACTTTAAAGTTGTTAAGCAGTTTATTTCAAGAGTAAGTGAAAAGTGCGTTGGAAATGATGTGCTAGAAAGCTTAACTCCAGCTCAACAAGTTATAAAAATTGTTAACGAAGAACTTACTGAACTTATGGGTGGTAGTGAAAGCAAGTTAAACTTTAACTCAGTAGGTCCAACTGTAATAATGATGGTTGGTCTACAAGGAGCAGGTAAAACTACTATGAGTGGAAAACTTGCACTACAACTTAGAAAGCAAAATAAAAAACCTCTATTAGTAGCCTGTGATATATATAGGCCAGCTGCTATAAAGCAATTAGAGGTAGTTGGAAAGCAGATAGATATTCCAGTTTTCCAAATGGGTGATAAGGTTAATCCTGTAGATATAGCAAAGGCAGGGATAGCTCATGCAAGAGAAAATGGAAATAATGTAATAATAATAGATACTGCTGGTAGACTTCATATAGATGAAAATCTTATGGATGAATTAAAATCAATAAAAGCTGAAGTTAAACCTCAAGAAATCTTGCTTGTAGTAGATTCTATGACAGGTCAAGATGCAGTAAATGTTGCTGAAAGTTTCAATAATACTTTAGATATTTCTGGTGTTATTTTAACAAAACTTGATGGTGATACTAGAGGGGGAGCAGCATTATCAATTAGACATATTACAGAAAAACCAATAAAATTTATTGGTGTAGGAGAAAAAATGAGCGACTTTGAAGTTTTCTATCCAGATAGAATGGCTTCAAGAATATTAGGGATGGGAGATGTCTTATCTTTAATAGAAAAGGCTCAGCAAGCTTTTGATGACAAGGAAGCTCAAGAATTAAGTTCTAGAATGTTAGAAAATGATTTTACTTATGAAGATTATTTATCTGCAATGGAACAAATGAAAAAATTAGGTTCTTTGAGCAAGATTATGGAAATGATACCTGGAATCCCTAAGGAAATGAAAAATATAGATTTTGATGCAGGCGAAAAAGAGCTAAACAAAGTAAAATCTATAATTTATTCTATGACTCCAAAGGAAAGAAGAAATCCAAAGCTTATTTCTGGTTCTTCTTCAAGAAAGAAGAGAATAGCAAAAGGATCAGGTACATCATTGCAAGATGTTAATAAACTCATTAAGGGATTTGATGTAATGAGAAAACAAATGAAACAAATGAAATCTATGCAAAAGAAATCTAAAAAAGGATTCTTTGGTAAATTACCTTTTATGAGTTAAGATAAATTATATTTTTTAAAGGAGGTGAAAAACATGGCAGTAAAAATCAGATTAAGAAGAATGGGTGCTAAGAAAGCTCCTTTCTATAGAATAGTTGTTGCTGATTCAAGATCACCAAGAGATGGTAGATTCATCGAAGAAATTGGATACTACAATCCTTTAACTGAACCAGCTGAAATCAAAATCAACGAAGAAAAAGCTACTAAATGGGTACAAAATGGAGCTCAACCTACAGATGTAGTTAAGAGACTATTTACTCAAGCAGGATTAAATAAGTAATTTTTTAGGAGGTGAACTCTGTAATTATATATAATTACAGGTGTTTATGAAGGAATTAATTGAAAATATAGCTAAGTCCCTTGTGGATAATCCGAATGAAGTTCATGTAAATGAAGTACAAGGAGAGCAATCAATTATTCTGGAACTAAAGGTTGCTCCTGCAGACATGGGAAAAGTAATAGGCAAACAGGGAAGAATAGCTAAAGCTATTAGAACTGTTGTAAAAGCAGCAGCCATGAGAGAAAATAAAAATGTAGTAGTTGAAATTATTGATAAGAAGAGTTAGGGTTTTCCTAGCTCTTTTTAAACATTATTTTAAGATAAGATGTAATACTTCTAATGTATCTATATAATTATAGATAGGTATAATAGAAATATTAATATATTTGCCTATACTAATTAAATAACAAATATGTATATTTGTTTATGTACAATTCTAATGAATAATGGATAATTAAATAAATAGTTTAACCTAAATTATACATTATGCATTATAAATTATTAATTTGTAATAAGAGGTGTAAAGATGAAAGATATTTTAAGAGTTGGAAAAATAGTTAACACTCATGGATTAAGGGGAGAAGTAAAGGTTATACCCTTAACAGATGATCCAAAGAGATATAATGAGTTAGACTTTGTATTAATAGATGGTATTGAAAGAAAAATTCAAGGCTGCAAATATCAAAAAGATAGAGTAATAGTTAAAATTGAAGGTATAAATACAATAGAAGAAGCAGAAAAATATAAGAATAAGTATATGGAAATACCAAGAGAATATGCTGTTCCTTTAGAAGAGGATACATATTATATAGCAGATATTATAGGTTGTACTGTTTTTGATACCAATGGTAAAGATTTAGGCGAAGTATATGATGTAATTCAAACTAAAAATAATGATGTTTATTGGATTAGAAAACCAAAGGAACTATTAATACCAGTATTATTAGAAATAGTTACAGATATTGATATTGAAAATAGGAAAATAACTATAAAGCCTGTAGGAGAATGGCAAGATGAAGATTAATATTCTTACATTATTTCCAGAGATGTTTGATATTTTTAATCATAGTATAATTGGAAAAGCAAAAGATAAGGGAATTGTTGAAATTAATACAATGAATATAAGAGATTTTACATTAAACAAGCATAAAAAAGTTGATGATTATCCTTATGGTGGAGGAGCTGGAATGGTAATGACTCCTCAACCAATTGTTGATTCTATAAGAGCTTGTAAAAAGAATAATAGTGGAAAGGTAATATTCTTAGGACCTAGAGGAAAAACTTTTAATCAAGAAATGGCTAAAGAATTAGCAAAAGAAGAAGGCCTTATTTTTCTATGTGGACATTATGAAGGAATAGATGAAAGAGTGTATAAACATATAGATTTAGAGATTTCACTTGGTGATTTTATATTAACAGGAGGAGAAATGGCTGCAATTCCAGTAATAGATTCTATTTTAAGATTAAAAAGTGGAGTTTTAGGAAAAGAAGAAAGCTATGAAGATGAATCCTTTTCAGAAGGTTTATTAGAATATCCTCAATATACTAGGCCAGAAGAGTTTGAAGGAGATAAAGTTCCTAAAGTGTTACTTTCTGGGCATCATGAAAATATAAGAAAGTGGAGAAGGGCAAAATCTTTACTTATTACAAAGGAAAGAAGAAAAGATTTATATGATAAAATAACCTTAAGCAAAGAAGATAAAAAAATTTTAGAAAAGTATAAATAAAAATATTGTGCTATAAGATTAATTATGTTAAAATTAGCTTTGTGTTAGTACGGGCGGTCCTCTGTCAAGTATTTGTTAAGAACGTCTAATAAAAAATCAAGGAGGGACTTACACAATGAACGAAATAATAAGAGCTATAGAAGCAGAACAATTAAGAAACGATCTTCCAAACTTTAATGTTGGAGACACTGTTAAAGTTTATGTTAAGATCAAAGAAGGAACAAGAGAAAGAATTCAAATGTTCGAAGGAACAGTTATCAAGAAGCAAAACGGTGGATTAAGAGAAACTTTCACTGTAAGAAGAGTTGCTTACGGAACTGGAGTAGAAAGAACTTTCCCAATGAACTCTCCAATCATTGATAAGATGGAAGTTGTAAGAAAAGGTAAAGTTAGAAGAGCTAAGTTATTCTACTTAAGAGATAGAGTAGGTAAGGCTGCTAAAGTTAAAGAATTAAACGTTAGATAATTTCTAATTACTAAGTAAGGGACTTGTTTAAGTCCCTTTTTCTTTTATAATTATGATTTATAAACTTAAATTTTGATATAATAATAATAAATAAATTTTACGGAGGAGATAAATAATGGGTAAAATAAACTGGTTTCCAGGGCATATGAAAAAAACTCAAAGAGAAATTAAAGAAAACTTAAAATTAGTAGATGCAGTAATTGAAATAAGAGATGCTAGAATACCAAGAAGTTCTGCAAACCCTGATATAGATAAGCTTTGTGATGGAAAACCTAGAATAATACTGCTAAATAAAAGTGACTTATCTGAAAATAGAGTTACAAAGATGTGGATAGATAGTTTATCATCAGAAACTGTAAAAGTTTTAGAAGTAAATTGTTTAAGTGGTAAGGGATTAAACCAAATTAAACCAACTTTAGAAGCTTTATTAAAAGAAAAACATGATAGATTAAAAGCTAAGGGATTAGTAAAAATTCAAATGAGAGTTATGGTGGTTGGTATTCCAAACGTTGGCAAATCTACATTTATAAATAAGATGGCAAAGAATAATATTGCAAAAACAGGGGATAGACCTGGGGTAACTAAAAGTAAGCAATGGATAAAAACAAAGATGGATATTGAAATGTTAGATACACCTGGAGTTTTATGGCCTAAGTTTGAAGATGATGAAACTGCATTAAACTTAGCCTTTACTGGTGCCATAAAGGATGAAATTATGGATATAGAAGAACTTTCATATAATTTAGTAAAGAGATTACAAGAATATTACAAAACTAACCTTATTGAAAGATATAAAATAGAAGATGTAAATGAAGATCCTTTAGAAACTTTAAATAGTATTGCTAGGAAAAGAGGTTGTTTAATAAAAGGTGGAGAAATAGATTATAATCGTATTGCTGTTATATTATTAGATGAATTTAGAGGTGGAAAAGTAGGTAATATTTCATTAGAATATCCTACTAAAGAAAAAGAGGATTAGTATGTTAGAATTATTAAATAAAGAAATAGAAGCCTTAAGTTATAAAGAGATAAAGAATTTAGTTGATGAAATAAATATAGCAGAAGAAAAGAATAATGCAGAGCTTGTTTATTTAATAGATAAATTAGCTATAGATAAAAGAAAAAATGTAAAAGCTTTAAGTGAAAAGATAAAAAAAGAAAGAGATAAATTAAAAGCAGAATGTGAAAGAGTTAGGAAAATGTATAATTTTGACAAAGGGTTTGGAAATTATACTTATATAGCTGGTGTAGATGAGGTTGGAAGAGGACCCCTTGCAGGGCCTATTGTAGCTTGTGCTGTTATATTAGATTTAAATGTAATAGATGATGAACTTATACTTTGGCTTAATGATTCAAAAAAATTATCTGAAAAGAAAAGAGAAGAGTTAGCAAAGGAAATTAAGAAGAAAGCCTTAGCTTATCACATATCAGAAAAATCTAATGCTGATATTGATGAAAAAGGCGTAGCTTATTGTAATAATAGTATATTTTTAGAAGCGTGTACATCAATGAATATAAAACCAGATTTAGTTCTATCAGATGGTTATTTAGTTAAAGGTATAAATATAGAAAACAAATCAGTAATAAAAGGAGATTCAAAATCAGCATCTATAGCTGCAGCATCTATATTAGCTAAAGTTTATAGAGATAATTTAATGAAAGATTACTCTAAAAAATACCCACATTATGGGTTTGAAGAAAATGCTGGTTATGGTACTATTAAACATATTGAAGGAATTAAGAAGTTTGGAACCTGCCAGATACATAGAATGTCATTTTTAAAAAATATATTATAATTTTTAATAAGGTCTAAAGGCATCTTTTATATGTTCTATATAATATGAATTATTATTTTTGTTAAAATAAATTTCAATAACATCAAATCTACAATTGTGATTTAATAATTTATATTTATATAAAAAATAATTAGAAATATAAATAATTTGTTTTTGTTTAAAGTAGGTAACAGACTCACGGGGCAAACCAAAGTGATAACTGTACCTACTTTTTACTTCTATAAATATTATAGTATCTGATTCTTTAAAGATTAGATCTATTTCACCATGTCTATTTCTAAAGTTTTTAGCTAGTAAGTTATAATTTTTTTTTGCTAAATAATCTATAGCTAAATTTTCTCCATAGGAACCAATGTCTTTATTATATTTTTTCATAAAATCACCCATTTAAAATATTGACTAAAATAATATAAATAATTCTTTATAATATGGTTAGTAATTATTTTTTATTGTCAATAATCTTTAAAGAGGTGATTAGTTTGTCAATTGAAATAATAAGTGCCACTCATAATGGGTTAGACGGAATGTTAATTACTGTGGAAGTAGATATTAATAAGGGGATGCCAACTTTCAGTATTGTAGGTCTACCAGATGCAGCAATAAAAGAATCTAAGGAAAGAGTAAGATCTGCAATAGTTTATAGTGGATATGAATTTCCTCTTGGAAGAATTACTATTAACCTAGCTCCTGCTGATATTAGAAAAATAGGATCATTATTAGATTTGCCAATAGCAATAGGAATACTTATGAAATCGAATCAAATAAAAACAATAGATTTAAAAGAGTATATTATTTTTGGAGAGCTATCTTTAGGAGGAGATTTAAAAGAGATAAAGGGAATTCTACCTATTATATTTGAAGGTGATAGCAAAAAAAAGAATAATTTTATATTTCCAATAAATAATTTAAAGGAACTTAGAAATTTTAATATTGGAAATTTCTATCCTTTTAAAAATCTAAATGAAGTTATTTCATTTATAGAAAATAAAGATTTACTACCTTATATATTTGATGTAGAAGGGAAAAGCTTAAAAAAAGAAGTATTTAATTATTCAGATATTATTGGGCAAAATACATCAAAGAGAGTTATGCAAATATCTGCAGCTGGAAGACATAATGTGCTTTTATATGGCACACCTGGATCTGGAAAAACAATGCTTGCAAGAGCTTTACCTTCCATAATGCCACCATTATCTAACAAAGAAGAAATTGAAATTGCTAAGATATATAGTGCATCAGGTCTATTTTCAGGTGATAATGATATAATTAGGCCATTCAGAAACCCTCATCATACAATAACAAGGACTGCTTTAGTTGGAGGTGGAAAGGAAATAAAGGCTGGCGAAATAACTTTAGCTCATAATGGGGTTTTGTTTTTAGATGAAATATTAGAATTTAAAAGAGAAGTATTAGAAGTATTAAGAGAACCATTAGAAGAAAAAGTTATAAATATAAATAGAATTAATGGTAGCTACAAATTACCTTCAAATTTTTTATTTATAGCTGCATGCAATACCTGCCAATGTGGAATGTACTTAGGTGGAGCAAGTGACAGCAAATGTATTTGTAGTGAAAGTGAAAGAAAAAGGTATATGTCTAGATTATCTAGAGCATTACTTGATAGAATTGATTTGTTGAATTTTGTACCTAAAATAAAATATGATGAAATAAATAATAGAAATAATAATATAAGTTCAAAAAAAATGAAAGAAAATGTTCTAAGATCAAGAGAAATACAAAAATTTAGATTTAAAAATACAATATATAATTATAATTCTGAAGTTAAAGGAAAAGATATCGATAATTTATTTAATATATCAAAGTCTTCAAAGCTGTTAATTGGAAGTTTTTATAAAAATTTTGACTTAACCATGAGAGGTTATGATAAATTATTAAGAATATCAAGAACTATAGCAGATTTAGATGGATGTGAAAATGTATTTGATTATCATATTATTGAAGCATTAGGTTATAGAAAGAATATAGAAGGGGAAATAGTATAAAAGGAGATTATATGGATAATAATGAGATTTGGTTTATATTGACAAAACTTTCAAATGATAAGAAAATTAATATTATTAAAAAATACAATGATGAATTAAATATTAGAAGAAATAGTAGTATAATAAAGGAATTAAAAAAAATAAATGTAGAAGAAGTAACAGAAGAAAAAATAGAAAGATTTAAAGAATACATAAATAAAAATAATATAAGTTATATAACAATAAGATCTAAAGAATATCCAGAAAAATTAAAACATTTAAGTGAACCACCTTATGTAATTTTTTATAAAGGTAATTTGGAGTTGTTAAAAGGAGATTTAATAGCAGTTATTGGTGCTAGAAAGTGTAGTTCCTATGGTGCAGAGGTAGCTAAGATAATAGGAAAAGAAATAAGTGAAAATAATTTTACTGTAGTAAGTGGGTTAGCTATTGGAATAGATTCTATTGCACAAAAAAGTGCTATAAATTATATCGGAAGAACTATAGGTGTTTTAGGATGTGGTATAGATGTGATATATCCTAAGAATAATAAAATATTATATGAAGACATACTAAGAAATGATGGGTTAATAATTTCGGAATTTTTACCAGGAACTCCTCCGGCTGCTTATAATTTTCCGAGAAGAAATAGAATAATTAGTGGAATAAGCAGCAAGTTAATTATAATAGAAGCAAATGTGAAAAGTGGTAGCTTAATTACAGTAAATTATGCCTTGGATCTTGGTATGGACATAATGGCAATACCAGGACCAGTTTTTAATGGAAATAGTGAAGGTTGTAATAAATTAATTAGAGATGGTGCCAAACCTTTTACAGAAATAGAAGATTTATACGATTTTTTAAGTATAATTAAAGAAAAGTATAAAAATGAAGTAGAAAACACATATAAATTAACAATTTTAAATGTAATTAATAATGAACCTATACATTTAGATGATATTATAGAATCTGTAAATGTTGACAGAAAGGTATTGTTTGAGTTATTATTTGAAATGCAAAATAGAAATGAAATTATTTGTCTTCCAGGCAATTATTATGCTAAATCAATATAAGTTAAGGGGGGTGTAAACTCCATATAAAGTGGAGTTAGTGACGTATGGGACAAAATCTTGTAATAGTAGAGTCACCTGCAAAGGCTAAGACTATAGGGAAGTATCTTGGTAAAAATTATATAGTAGAAGCATCTATGGGGCATGTTAGAGATTTGCCTAAAAGTACATTAGGCGTTGATATAGAAGATAATTTTAATCCAAAGTATATAACTATAAGAGGAAAAGGCGATTTAATAGCTAAATTAAAGAAGGCTGCTAAAAAAGCTGATAAAGTTTTTCTTGCAACTGACCCCGATCGTGAGGGTGAAGCTATCTCTTGGCATTTAGCAAATATATTAAAAATATCAGAAGATAAAAAATGTAGGATTGTTTTCAATGAAATAACAAAAAGTGCTGTAAAATCATCTCTAAAAGAAGCTAGACAAATTAATAATAATTTAGTTGATGCTCAACAAGCAAGAAGAGTTTTAGATAGATTAGTTGGTTATGAAATAAGTCCTATTTTATGGAAAAATGTTAAATGGGGTTTAAGTGCAGGAAGAGTTCAATCTGCAGCATTAAAGCTAATATGTGATAGAGAAACAGAAATAAAAGCTTTTGAGCCTAAGGAATATTGGACTGTAGAATGTATTGCAACAAAGGATAGAAAAAAATTTCCTATTAAATTAACACAATACAAAGGTAAAAAAATAGAAATAAATTCAGAAGAAGAAAGTAATAAAATAATTGAAGAGCTAAAAAAAGATAAATTTATAGTTACTAAAGTTAAAAAGGGAACAAAAATAAAAAATCCTTTACCACCTTTTACTACTAGTACACTTCAACAAGAAGCTTCAAAAAAGTTAAATTTTATGACTAAAAGAACTATGTCTATTGCACAGGTATTATATGAAGGTGTTGAGGTGAAAGGATATGGAACAGTAGGTCTTATTACTTATATGAGAACAGACTCTGTTAGAATATCTGATGAAGCGCAAGGGAAAGCTCTTGATTTTATAAATTCTAATTTTGGTGAAAAATATATACCAAGTACACCAAGAGTTTATAAAAGTAAGAAAAATATTCAAGATGCACATGAAGCAATTAGACCATCTGTAATTGAAATAACTCCAGAGATAGCGAAAAGCTCATTAACTACAGAACAATATAAATTGTATTCTTTAATTTGGAATAGGTTTATGGCAAGTCAAATGGCATCTTGTGAATTAAACACTAATAGTATAGAAATAATGAACGGAGATTATAAATTTAAAGCAACTGGATCTACAGTAAAATTTGATGGATTTATGAAGCTTTATGAGTATATGACTGAAGAGGATAATGAAGATGTTTCATTACCTGTATTAGAAGAAAATGATGAATTGAATAAAGTTAATATAGAAGGAAAACAACACTTTACTCAACCACCAGCAAGGTATACTGAAGCGTCATTTGTTAAGTTGTTAGAAGAAAAAGGCATTGGAAGACCAAGTACTTATGTTCCTACAATTTCTGTTTTATTAAGCAGAGACTATGTTAATAGAGAAAAGAAAAATTTATTTCCTACTGAACTTGGATTTATTGTTAACAATATAATGGGAGAATATTTTGAACAAATTGTTGATGTAGATTTCACAGCAGAAATGGAAAGAAATTTAGATTATATTGAAGAAGGTAAAGAGGATTGGAAAAAAGTTGTAGAAGAATTTTTTAGTCCATTAAAAATAGCTTTAGAAAAAGCAGAAAAAGAAATATCTAAAGTTGTAATAGAAGATGAAGTAAGTGATGTTCCATGTGATAAATGTGGTAGGATGATGGTTATAAAACGTGGTAGGTATGGAAAGTTTTTAGCATGTCCTGGATATCCAGAATGTAAAAATGCAAAACCTATAGTAGAGGAAATTGATGCACCTTGCCCGAAATGTGGAGGAAAGATATTAGCTAAAAAAAGCAAAAAAGGAAAAAAATTCTTCGGGTGTTCTAATTATCCTAATTGTGACTTTGTAAGTTGGAATGAACCATTAAAAGATAAATGTCCAGATTGTGGTGAGTATATGGTTTTGAAATATAGTAAAACTAAGGGAAACTATGCACAATGTTCAAATTCAAATTGTAACAAAATTGTTAATATGAATAACACCAAAGATGAGGAATGAGTAAAAGAAACTGATTACACATTGATAAAATATTAAAATTAAATATTTTTTCAGGGGAAATGTCGAAATTGCTAAGAATTTTGTTGAAAATAAAAAAATCCTATGATAGTATAAATAAGTAATAAATATGTTTTTGGAAAATTTATATAATTCCAAATTTTCTAAAAATTTAATGGTCTATTCGTAGGAGGAAGAGTGAATGTCAGCATTGTTAAATAAGACTAGAATGTTAAATAAGATATTACAAAAGTCAGGAACGGATCCTGTTGCTTTTGAAGATATATGTGAGTTGTTAAGTGATGTTTTATCATGTAATGTATATGTGACTAGTAGAAAAGGTAAAGTGCTTGGATATGCATTTTCTAAAAATTTCGAATGTGATATAATGAAAAAACAAGTATTAGATGAAAAAAGATTTCCAAAAGAGTATAATGAAAATTTATTAAGCATTAATGAAAGTATTGCTAATTTACCTAATGAAGGTGTATGTGTATTCGAAGATGCAGGTAAATGCATAATGGAAGATAAGATTACTACTATTGTTCCAATAATGGGAAATAGGGAAAGATTAGGGACATTGATACTTGCAAGATTTGCAGAACATTTTACTGATGATGATTTAGTTCTTGCTGAATATAGTGCAACTATAGTTGGAACAGAAATATTAAGAGCAAAACAAGTTGAAATTGAAGAAGAAGCTAGAAAAAAAGCAGTAGTTCAATTAGCAATAGGAACTTTATCTTATTCAGAACTTGAAGCTGTTGAGCATATTTTTGGAGAATTAGAAGGAAATGAAGGTCTTTTAGTTGCATCAAAAATAGCTGATAAAGTTGGAATAACTAGAAGTGTAATTGTTAATGCATTAAGAAAATTTGAAAGTGCAGGGGTTATTGAATCAAGATCTCTTGGAATGAAGGGAACACATATAAAGATTTTAAATGATAAATTATTAGATGAATTAAAAAAAATAAATTAACATAAACTAAAAACGTTAAATTAATAAGATTAATTTAACGTTTTTTAATATTAGAATAATTATTTGATTTATTAATATTTATATTAAAAAAATTGTTGATACTGTTAAAAGCTTGTGATATACTAACAAAGGTAAGAAATACACACATTATCCAATTTGTAGAGATGGTGCCTAAAAGGAAGCTTTACAAGAAGATAATGGAGGAAATAACCAGGAGGTAAGGAAATGTCAGTTATATCAATGAAACAATTATTAGAAGCAGGTGTTCATTTCGGACATCAAACAAGAAGATGGAACCCTAAGATGGCTCCATATATATTCACAGAAAGAAATGGAATATATATAATAGATCTTCAAAAAACTGTTAAAAAAGTAGATGAAGCTTATGAATTCATTAAAGAAGTTGCTGCAGAAGGAAAAGATATCTTATTTGTTGGAACTAAAAAGCAAGCTCAAGAAGCTATAGAAGAAGAAGCAATAAGATCAAACATGCACTTCGTTAACAATAGATGGTTAGGTGGTATGTTAACTAACTTCAAGACTATCAAAACTAGAATTAACAGATTAGAAGCTTTAAAGGCTATGGAAGAAGACGGTACTTTTGAAGTTTTACCTAAGAAAGAAGTTATAAAATTAAAAGGTGAAATGGAAAAACTAGAAAAGAACTTAGGTGGTATTAAGAACTTAGATGCTAACAATATAGGTGCTATATTTGTAGTAGATCCAAGAAAAGAAAAGAATGCTATCTCAGAAGCTAGAATTTTAGGAATTCCAGTAGTAGGTATTGTAGATACTAACTGTGATCCAGAAGAAGTTGATTACGTAATTCCAGGTAACGATGATGCTATAAGAGCTGTTAAATTAATAACTGCTAAAATGGCTGATGGTATACTTGAAGGAAGACAAGGCGAACAATTAGCTGAGTAATAATATTTAAAAGGTAGGTGAGACATCTCATTTACCTTTTAACCTAGATTATAAGGTTTACAATAAGTTAGGAGGAATAACATTATGATAACTGCTCAATCAGTTAAAGAATTAAGAGAAAAAACTGGCGCAGGAATGATGGACTGCAAAAAAGCTTTAACAGCATCTGAAGGAGATATGGAAAAAGCTATTGAAATATTAAGAGAAAAGGGTCTTGCTGCTGCTGCTAAGAAAGCAGGAAGAATTGCTGCTGAAGGAATTGTAAAAACTTACATATCAGAAGATGGTAAATCAGCTGGTATAGTTGAATTAAACTGTGAAACAGATTTCGTTGCAGCTAATGAAGAATTTGTTAACTTTGCAACTAGATTAGCAGAAATGGCTTCTGTTACTGCTGCTAAAAACGTAGAAGAATTTGTTGCTGAAAAGTTTGATGCTGAAAACACAGTGTCAGAAGCACTTACAGCTTTAATAGCTAAATTAGGCGAAAACATGACAGTAAGAAGATTTGATAAATTCAATGTTGCTAATGGTGTGGTTGAAAGCTATATCCACGGTGGCGGAAGAATTGGTGTTGTTGTTGAATTAAACTGTGAAGCTGATAACACTGCTGTATTAAAGGAAGTAGCTAAAGATGTTTGTATGCAAGTTGCAGCTGCTAATCCATCATTCTTAAGCAGAGAAGATGTTGATACAGAAGAATTGGAAAAAGAAAAAGAAATTTATAGAGTTCAAGCTTTAAATGAAGGAAAACCAGAAAACATTGTAGAAAAGATGGTAATGGGAAGAATTCAAAAGTACTATAAAGAAGTATGTCTTTTAGATCAAGCATGGGTAAAAGATGGCGATAAGAGCATAAGCAAATACCTTCAAGAAAAATCCAAGGAAGTTGGTTCTCCTATAACTATCAATAAGTTTGTAAGATTCGAAAGAGGAGAAGGTATCGAAAAGGCTGAAGATAACTTTGCTGAAGAAGTAGCAAAGATGAGTAAGTAATACAAAGGAGGACACATATTGTGTTCTCTTTTTTTAGGAAACAACTTATATGAATGGAGGTACTAAGAATGGAAAAAAGTCAATATAAGAGAGTTATACTTAAGGTTTCAGGGGAAGCATTAGCAGGAGAAAATGGATTCGGTTTTGATTTTGATATTGTAAAAAGAATAACATTAGAAGTAAAAGATCTAGTAAACATGGGTGTTGAAGTAGGTTTAGTTGTAGGTGGCGGAAATATATGGAGAGGTAGAAGTGGAGAAGGTATGGATAGATCACAAGCTGATCATATGGGAATGCTTGCTACTTGCATAAATGCATTAGCACTACAAGATTCACTTGAACAAAATGGTGTAATGACTAGAGTTCAAACTGCTATAGAAATGAAAGAAATTGCAGAACCATTTATAAGAAGAAGAGCTGTAAGACATTTAGAAAAGGGAAGAGTTGTTATTTTTGCAGCTGGTACAGGAAATCCATATTTCTCAACTGATACTACAGCAGCTTTAAGAGCAGCTGAAATAGAAGCTGATGTAATACTTTTAGCTAAAAAAGTAGATGGAGTTTATGACAAAGATCCACATAAATATGACGATGCTAAAAAATATGATACTCTTACTTATATAGAAGTACTTGAACAAGGATTACAAGTTATGGATTCTACAGCTACATCTTTATGTATGGATAACAATATTCCAATCTTAGTATTTGGATTAGATGAACCAGGAAATATAAAAAGAGCTATTTCTGGTGATAAAATAGGAACTTTAGTTTCATCTAAAAAATAGGAGGTTATTATGATTAAAGATATTATAGTAAAAGCAGAAGAAAAAATGAAAAAGACTATTTCTGTACTTAAATCAGATTTATCAACTTTAAGAGCTGGTAGAGCTAACCCAACAATGTTAGATAGAATTAAAATTGATTATTATGGAAGCCCATGCCCATTAAGTCAAGTAGCTAATATTTCAGCACCAGAGCCAAGAGTATTAGTTATATCACCTTGGGAAAAAAGCTTAATTAAAGAAATAGAGAAAGCTATATTAGTATCAGATTTAGGAATTAATCCATCTAATGATGGAAGTGTTATTAGATTAGTAGTTCCAGAATTAACAGAAGAAACTAGAAAAAATCTAGTTAAGGTTGTTAAGAAAACTGGAGAAGAAGCAAAGGTTGCTTTAAGATCTATAAGAAGAGAAGCTAATGATAAAATCAAAACATTGAAAAAAGATGGTGACATAACTGAAGATGAATTAAAAACTTCAGAAGAAAAAGTTCAAAAAATTATAGATGGCTATGTTAAAGAAGTTGATTCTTTAGTTGCGGCAAAAGAGAAAGAGATTATGTCAATTTAAAACCTGCCATTAAGCAGGTTTTTTCCATATAAAATGGTGGAGGAACATAGAATTATGTTTAATGTTTTTAAAACTAGTAAAAGTAAAAATAAAAAGTTTGAAATAGCTATAGATAAAAATAATATTCCTGAGCATATTGCTATAATTATGGATGGAAATGGCAGGTGGGCTAAACAAAGAAAGCTTCCAAGAACAATGGGCCATAAAGCAGGTGTAGAGACAATTAGAAGAGTTATAAAAGAAGCTCATATTTTAGGAATAAAATATCTTACTTTATATGCTTTCTCAACTGAAAACTGGAAAAGACCTCATGATGAAGTTTCTGCACTAATGAAGTTATTAGTAGAGTATTTAAGAAGTGAACTTGCTGAACTAAATAAAAATGATGTTGTCATTAGAGTCTTAGGAGATATAAATAAACTTCCAGGAGATGCACAAAAAGAAATATTAGAGGCTATTGAAGTTACAAAGAATAATAAAGGAATAGTACTTAATATTGCCTTTAATTATGGTGGAAGAGATGAAATAATTAGAGCAACAAAACTTATTGTAAAGGAAGTAGAAAAAGGTAATATAGATATAAAGGATATCAATGAAGAAGTATTCCAAAAATATTTGTATACAAGTGATATTCCAGACCCAGATTTAATTATAAGACCATCAGGAGAGCAAAGAATAAGTAATTTCCTATTGTGGCAATGTGCTTATTCAGAGTTTTGGTATTCAAATGTTTGTTGGCCTGATTTCAAAAAAGAACACTTACATCAAGCTATTTACGATTATCAAAATAGAGACAGAAGATATGGTGGAGTATAATATTGAGGTGGAAAAATGAAAATAAATAGTAGATATATAGGAGCGGCAATGATAGCACCATTTATAGTGTTTATTTTACTAGGTGGTGTTTGGCTTAAGGGATTTACAATCCTACTATCAATATGTGGATTATATGAATTTTATAATGCTTTAAAGGTAAAAAAATTTAACCCTATATCTGTAATAGGATATATAGTTTTAGCAGTATTTTATTTAATAGGAAATGATTTTAGCAATTTGATATATATATTTGTATTAGCTGCTATAATTTTATTAATAATACCTGTAATTAATTTAAAATATACATTTATTGATGCTTCAATAACCTTATTAGGGTTTTTATATGTAGGAGTACTATTTAGTTTTATTCCTATTGTTAATAATAAAACAGGTGGTAACTTTTTAGTATGGCTTATATTTATAGGCTCTTGGGGAGCTGATACTTTAGCATATTATTCTGGAAAATACTTAGGGAAGAAGAAATTATGCCCTGAAGTAAGTCCTAAAAAAACTATAGCTGGAGCTGTAGGAGGACTTTTAGGAAGTACAATAGGATGTGGAGTGTTTGGAATTGTAATATCTTCTTATTTACCAGAGATTCAAATAATACACTTCTTTCTAATTGGAGCTTTATGTGGAATTATGGGGCAATTTGGAGATTTAGTTGCCTCATCAGTTAAAAGATATGTGGGAATTAAAGATTACAGCAATTTAATACCAGGTCATGGTGGTATCTTAGATAGATTTGATTCTATATTATTTAATTCAGCAGTAGTTTTTTATTACCTAACATTTATTATAGGTATTTAGATTTATCCCTTGGTGGAGCTGATATAAAGCAGCTCCATATTAATATATAAAATTAATATAATAGGTATTTTATAAGCTCCTAAGGGGAGCTTTTTTCATTTTATGATTATTTTTAAATTAAGTAAATTGTAATAATTAATTTAAAGGTAATGTATTATAATTTTAATTAATATAATCATAGTATGAAAAAATAAGGAGTAATGCTATGAAATTATATAATACCTATGGGAAAATAATTAATTTACTTATAATCTTTATTATTATTTCTATAATAACCATAATAATAAAAAATTATTTTAAGCCTTTTTTTATATTGTTAATTCTGGTATTTATAACTAATCCAATATATAAATTGCTTTTAAGAAGTAATATTACTAAATCACTTTCAGCAATAATAAGCATTATATTGGTTAATTTAAGTTTTTTTATAATATTATTTTATTTTGGGAATAGACTATTTGAGTTTTTTTATAAATTTTATAGAAATAATATGGTGACTGTAGATTCATTTATTAATAGTATTAAGGTGTTTTTAAATTTAGATATAAATAAAACATTACAGAGTATAGGTAACTTTTTTAATAGTAATATGTTAATGAAAAGTGCTATATTTACTGGAGATGGGGTAATATCATATTTTTTAGCTAATGTAATTAATTTTTTTATATTAATTGATAAGGAAAAAATATATAATGTTATAAACAAAGTCTTTCCAGAAAATCTAGTTGTAAATATTATTAGTAAGAGTAAAAACTTACGAGATGTATTTAAAATAGAAATAAAGCTTATATTATTTAGTGCTTTAATTATTACAATAGGCTTCAAAATTTTAGGTATACCTAATAGTTTATTTCTTGGAAGTTTATGTGCAATTTTTGATATACTTCCTTTTGTGGGAACAACAATTGTTTTTATACCAATTATAATATACAATATTATAATGAAGAGGTACTTGTTAGTAGTTGGATTAATTTCTTTGTATATATTAGAAAGATTTACTAGAGAAATTTTAGAAGCTAAATTTTTAAGTAGTAAACTTGATATTCATCCAATTATAGTAATAGTATCTATTTACGTAGGTGTAAATATGTTTGGATTTATTGGTATAATTGCAGGTCCGATTTATAGTATAATAGCAAAAGACTTAATTTATAAAGATTAGGTTAAACAGGAGGAAAACATGAAAAACATTTCAATTTTAGGAGCTACAGGCTCAATAGGGACTCAAACCTTGGATGTAATTAGAAATTCTAATAAGGAGATAAATTTAATTGGTATTAGTGCTAATTCGTCTGTTAATAAAATAATAGGGATTATAAATGAATTTAATCCAAAATATGTTGCCATGATGGATGAGCAAAGTGCTAAAGCTGTTAAGGAGTATTGTTTATCTAATAATTTGAATATAACAGTTTATTCAGGAATTGAAGGGTTAGAAAAAATAGCATCTTTAAAAGAAATAGATATGGTTGTAACTTCAGTTGTTGGAATGATAGGATTAAGACCTACACTAAAAGCTATAGAAGCCAAAAAGGACATAGCCTTAGCGAACAAAGAAACACTAGTAGTTGCTGGTGAGTTAGTTATGAAGAAAGCAAAGGAAATGGGCATAGATATTTTACCTGTTGATTCAGAACATAGTGCTATATTTCAAGCTTTGAATGGATATACTGAAAAGGATGTAAATAAAATTATTTTAACAGCTTCTGGTGGACCATTTAGAGGAAAAAATATAGAATTTCTAAAGAATGTTTCTGTAGAAGATGCATTAAAGCACCCAAAATGGAACATGGGTCAAAAAATATCAATAGACTCTGCTACTTTAATGAATAAGGGGTTAGAAGTTATAGAAGCACATTTCTTATTTAATTGTCCTTATGAAGATATAGAAGTAGTGGTTCATCCACAAAGTATAATACATTCAATGGTTGAGTATAAGGATGCTAGTGTTATAGCTCAATTAGGATCACCTGATATGAAGCTACCAATACAATATGCAATAAATAAAAAAGAAAGAAAAAATGCAGTTGCAAAGAAGCTTAATTTTTATGAAGTTGGTACTTTAACTTTTGAAAAGCCTGATTTAGACACCTTTAAATGTTTAAAACTTGCTTATGAAGTTGGTAAGGAAGGTGGTTTAGCTCCATGTATATTAAATGGTGCCAATGAAGAAGCTGTTGCCTTATTATTAGAAAGGAAAATAAAATTCTTAGATATACCTGAAATAATTGAAGAGGCATTAGAGGAGTTTAAAGATGAAAAGAATAAAGAAATAACAATAGAAAATATAATACATTTAGATAATAGGGTTAGAAAATATATAAGAGCTAGATGGAGTTAGGAGGAAAATAAGTTGTATATTATTTATGCTATATTAGGTTTTAGTTTACTTATAATAGTACATGAACTTGGACATTTTATAATGGCAAAAGTAAATGGAATAAAGGTTGAAGAATTTGCAATAGGTATGGGTCCAAAGATATTTTCTACTGAGGGAAAAGAAACAAAATATTCAATTGGTTTGTTTCCTATTGGTGGATATGTTAAAATGATGGGGGAAGAGGAAGCTGTTTATGACGAAAGAAGTTTTTCTTCAAAATCACCTCTTAGAAGAATAAGTGTAGTTATAGCAGGTGCATTTATGAATTTCTTACTAGCTATAATTATCTTTACAGTATTTTTAAATAAGTTTGGATATAGTTTGCCAAAGGTAGATAGTTTAATAGAAAATATGCCTGCTATAGAAGCTGGTTTAAAAGAGGGAGATAAATTCTTAAAAGTTAATGGTAGTAAAGTATTTTCATCAGATGACTTGACTATTGGTATTAATTTAGCTAAGGATAATCCAATCAATTTCTTAATAGAAAGAAATGGGGAGAAAAAAGAAATTGTTGTTACTCCTAAGTTAGTAGAGGAAAATGGAAGGGAAAAGTATATGATTGGCTTTGGATTTGAAAGAGTAGAAAATCCAGGCATAGTTCAAAGTTTTAAACAAAGTTTTAAAGAAACTGTAGCTGTAATAAATCAAACTTATAAAAGTCTTAAAATGATGCTTACTGGCAAAGTTAACTTTAAAACTGATGTTGGTGGTCCTGTTTCTATTATTAGAATGTCTGGAGAAGCCGCAAAAAATGGTATATGGAATCTTATGTACTTTATAGCCTTTATTAGTATAAATTTAGCAGTATTTAATATGTTACCATTCCCTGCTTTAGATGGAGGATGGACAGTGCTGTTAATTATAGAGCTTATTACTAGAAGAAAAGTTCCAGAAAAAATTGTTGGAGTTATGAATTATGTTGGACTTATGCTTTTATTTGGACTTATGATTGTAGTAACTATAAAGGATGTACTATTCCCTATACAATTATAGGAGATGAAATAAAATGGAAAGAAAAAAAACAAGAAAAGTTAAAGTTGGAACTTGTTATGTAGGTGGCGATGCACCTGTATCAATCCAATCAATGACAAATACAGATACTAGGGATGTGGAAGCTACATTAGCTCAAATTAATACATTATATGAAGCTGGATGTGAAATAATAAGATGTGCAGTTCCAGATAAAAAGGCTGCAGAAGCATTAAAGGAAATTTGTGAAAAATCACCAATTCCAGTAGTTGCAGATATACATTTTGATTATAAGCTTGCTTTAGCAGCAATTGAAAATGGTGTTTCAGCATTAAGAATTAATCCAGGTAATATTGGTAATATAGAGAAAGTTAAAATAGTTGTTGAAGCTGCTAAATCTAAAAATATTCCTATGAGAATTGGTGTTAATTCAGGTTCTCTAGAAAAGGAAATATTAGAAAGAGATGGAAAGCCAACAGCAAAAGGATTAGTTGAATCAGCTTTAAAACATGTTAAGATACTAGAAGAACTAGATTTTTATGATATAGTTGTATCTATTAAATCTTCAGATGTAACTATGATGATAGATGCATATAGGTTAATGAGTGAAAGCTGTGATTATCCATTACACTTAGGAGTAACAGAATCAGGAACTCCTTTTAGAGGAACTATTAAATCAAGTATTGGACTTGGAACCCTTTTAGCAGAAGGTATTGGAGATACTGTTAGAGTTTCCTTAACAAGTGATCCAATAGAAGAAATAAGAGTTGCTAAAGAAATATTAAAAGCCTTAAAACTTAGAAAGAGTGGATTACAATTTATATCTTGTCCTACTTGTGGAAGAACTCAAATAAATTTAATAAAAATAGCCCAAGAAGTAGAGAGCAGATTAGAAAAAATAAATAAGAATATTAAGGTTGCTGTTATGGGATGTGCAGTTAATGGACCAGGAGAAGCAAGAGAAGCTGATATTGGAATTGCTGGAGGAAATGGCGAAGGCTTAATATTTAAAAAAGGCTTAATAGTTAGAAAAGTAAAAGAAGAAGACTTAGTAGAAGAGTTAATGAAAGAAATAGAAAACATGTAATGGGATTAATTGACAATGAATAATGAATAATTAAGGTGATATAATACTTAATAGTCATTTTACATTGTCAATTTCTTATTATATATGCTTAGAAGGGGGTGCTTCATTGAGTGAAAATGCTTTAAAGCTTATAAAGAAAGAAATTAACAAAGAGGATTCTTTAGAAGATAAAGAAATCAATATTATAAAATTTCAATTTTTTAAAAAAAGTAATATTCTTAAAGTTGTCCTTAGGGGTAAAGATGGATTAAATAACGAAGAAGAAGATAAAGTAAAAAAAGCTATTAAAAAAGCTTTAAATATAGATGTTAATATTGAAGTCCTCTTTTATAGAGATATTTCTTCCTTAAGTATAGAAGAGGTTGTTGAAAAACATTGGCTTGAAGTTATAGGAAATATTTTAAAAAAAGTTCCATTATCAAAAGCAGTTTTAACTAAAGGAATAAAGAAAATAGATGGTAATACTATTACTATAACTAGTGGATATGAAAAGATAAATGAGCATTTAAATACTAAAGGTGTACCAAAACAAATTGCTTTAAATATAGAAAGTGTTTTTGGACTAAAGACAAAGGTTAATTTAGATTATGATAGTACTTTAGAAATAAAAAATAATTATGAAGAAAAAATAGAACAAGAAAGAGAAGTATTAAAAGAAATATTTAGTGGAAGAACAGTGTCAAAGGAAGTTACTCATAAAAATGAAAAAACTGATGATAATAAAGGTCAAAAGCCTAAGAAAACTTATGAGAAACGTGAATTTAAGAGAGAAGCAAAAAGTGAAAATAGTATTTTAGGAAGATCTATAAGTCAGGAAGCTACATCAATTAATGAAATTGATGAAACATCAGGTATTGTTGCAGTAATTGGTGAAGTATTTAAAACTGATATAATAGAAACTAAAACAGGTAAAACTATTCTTACTTTCTTTATTACTGATTATACAAGTTCTATTACAGTAAAATGCTTTTTAAAACCACAAGAAACAGAAGAAGTGTTAGATGATGTAAAAAAAGGATTGTATTGCAAGGTAAGAGGAGAAGCGGTTTATGACACCTATGCTAGAGAAGTAGTTATAATGGGAAGAGATATACTAAGAATGAGCAAAATTGAAAGGATGGATGGAGCAGAAGAAAAGAGAGTGGAGCTTCATTGCCATACTACAATGAGCGCAATGGATGGTGTTGCTTCTGCAACTAAAATAATTGAAAGAGCTGCCAAATGGGGACATAAAGCAATTGCTATTACAGATCATGGTGTGGTTCAGGCTTTCCCAGATGCACAAATAGCTGCAAAGAAAAATAAAATTAAGGTGTTATATGGAGTAGAAGGATATTTAGTTAATGATGGTATTCCTATAGCTATTAATGATAAAGGTGAAGATTTTAATGATACATTTATAGTATTTGATATTGAAACTACTGGTTTTTCATCTTATAATGATAAAATTATAGAAATTGGCGCTGTAAAAATTCGAAATAAGGAGATAATAGATACTTTTAGTGAATTTGTTTATCCAAAATGTAGAATACCATATAAAATAACAGAATTGACTAGTATAACTGATGAAATGGTAAAAGATGCAGATCCAATTGAAGTAGTATTACCTAAGTTTATGAAATTTATTGATGGTTGTGCAGTAGTTGCTCATAATGCAGCCTTTGATACAGGATTTATAAAGAAAAATTGCAATGATTTAGGTTTAGAATTTACATCAACAATTGTAGATACAGTACCATTAGCAAGATTTTTGTATCCGGATTTAAAAAGGGTTAAGCTAAATTTAGTTGCTAAATACTTAGGTGTATCACTTGAAAATCATCATAGAGCAGTTGATGATGCTAAAGCTACAGCAGAGATTTTTTTGATTTCAATTAAAAAAATGATTGAAGAACTAAATATAAACAATATTGAAGAGTTAAATAAAGAATTCCTTCAAAAAATGGATATTAAAAAGGAAAAAACATTCCATATAATTATTTTTGCTAAAACTCAAAAAGGAATGAAAAATTTATATAAGTTAATTTCAGAAGCTCATCTTGATAATTTCCATAAGCATCCGAGAACTAGAAAAAGTAGACTTATGGAAATGAGAGAAGGACTTGTTATAGGATCTGCTTGTGAAGGTGGAGAAGTTTATAGAGCTGTATTAGATGGAAAATCTGATGAAGAAATTAAAGAAATAATGAGTTTTTATGATTATTTAGAAATTCAACCAATTGCAAATAATAGATATTTAATAGAAAAAGGAAATGTTAAAGACGAAAATGAACTTAGATCTTTAAACGAAAAGATATATAAATTAGGAAAAGAACTTAATAAAATAGTAGTAGCAACAGGAGATGTACATTTCTTAGATCCACAAGATGAATTTTTTAGAAGAATAATAATGGCAGGACAAGGATTTTCGGATTGTGATAATCAGCCTCCTCTTTATTTAAAAACTACAGAGGAAATGCTTAAAGAGTTTTCTTATCTAGGGCAAGAAGTAGCAAAGGAAGTTGTTGTAACTAACCCTGGAATTATAGCAGATTCTATTGAGGTATTAAAACCAATTCCAGATGAAACTTATCCACCTAAGATTGAAGGTGCTGATGATGAGATTAGAGAAATGACCATGAAGAAGGTCCATTCAATATATGGAGATCCATTACCTGAAATAGTTCAAAAAAGACTTGATAAAGAATTAAATTCTATTATTAATAATGGATACGCAGTGCTTTATTTAATTGCACAAAAATTAGTTGCTAAATCATTAGCAGATGGATACTTAGTTGGTTCAAGAGGTTCTGTTGGATCTTCCTTTGTTGCCACAATGTCAAACATAACTGAAGTTAATGGACTTCCACCACATTATGTTTGTCCTAATTGTAAGAATTCAGAATTCTTTTTAGATGGTTCAGTTAGTTCGGGAGCAGATTTAGAAGATAAGAATTGCCCAAAATGTGGAGCACAATATATTAAAGATGGTCATGATATTCCATTTGAAACCTTCTTAGGTTT
This sequence comes from Clostridium sp. SGI.024, assembly GCF_050315195.1. NCBI lineage: Bacteria > Bacillati > Bacillota > Clostridia > Eubacteriales > Clostridiaceae > Clostridium > Clostridium sp. SGI.024. Next base: position 79,543 of record NZ_JBNPON010000006.1, read on the forward strand.
TGAAGGTGATAAGGAACCTGATATAGACCTTAATTTCTCTGGAGATAACCAAGGTGAAATACATAAATATACAGAAGTTTTATTTGGTAAGGGATATGTATTTAAAGCTGGAACTATAGGTACTATAGCTGAAAAGACAGCTTATGGATATGTAAGAAAGTATTTAGATGAAAGAGGAATTAGAGCTACAAGTGCTGAGATAGAAAGATTAACTATTGGATGTACAGGTATTAAAAGAACTACTGGTCAGCATCCAGGTGGAATTATGGTTGTTCCAAGTGATAACGAGATTTTTAATTTTACACCTATTCAAAGACCAGCAGATGATCCTACATCAGATGTAACTACTACACATTTTGATTACCATTCAATATCTGGTAGACTGTTAAAGCTTGATATACTAGGACACGACGATCCTACTATGATTAGGATGCTTCAAGACTTAACTGGTGTAGATCCCAAAACTATACCTTTAAATGATAAAAAAGTTATTTCTTTATTTACCTCTCCAGATGCTTTAGGTGTAACTAAAGAAGAGCTTGGATGTGAAGTTGGTAGTTATGGTCTTCCTGAATTTGGTACTAAGTTTGTTAGAGGGATGTTAGTGGATACTCAACCAAAAAGCTTTGCAGATTTAGTTAGAATTTCTGGGCTTTCACATGGTACAGATGTTTGGCTTAATAATGCACAGTATTTTATAAAGGAAGGTTATACTACATTAAAAGATTGTATTTCTACAAGAGACGATATTATGGTTTACTTAATGTATGCTGGTGTACCGCCTAAGATGGCTTTTACAATAATGGAAAGTGTAAGAAAAGGTAAGGGTTTAACAGAAGAATTTGAAAAAACAATGAAAGAAAATAATGTTCCAGATTGGTACATTGAGTCTTGTAAAAGAATAAAATATATGTTCCCTAAAGGCCATGCAGTTGCATATGTAATGATGGCTGTGAGAATAGCTTATTTTAAAGTTTATTATCCAGAAGCATATTATGCAACATATTTTACTGTTAGAGCTGATGACTTTGATGCAGACCTAATATGTAAGGGGGCTGGTGCTATAAAAGCAAAATTAGATGAACTTTATGCATTAGGTAATAAAGTAACAGCAAAAGATAAAGGCTTAATTACAGTGCTAGAACTTTCATATGAGCTTTACGCAAGAGGTCTTAATTTTAAGAGAGTTGATTTATATATTTCTGAAGCTACAAAATTTACAATAGAAGAAGATGGGATTAGACCACCTATTAGTGCACTTCAAGGTGTAGGTGAAAATGCAGCAAAAAGTATTGTTGAAGCAAGAAAAAATGGAGAGTTTATATCTAAAGAAGATTTAAGACTTAGATCAAAAGTTTCAAAAACAGTAATAGAAACATTAAGTAATCATGGATGTCTTGAAGGAATGTCAGAAACAAATCAATTATCTTTATTTTAAACTAGTATAATAATTATATATAAGGGAAGTAATAAATATAATGGGATTAATAAATTGCTGTCTACCCCCTTGTATTAATTAGGAAATTGTGTTAGGATAAAAAAGAAGTAATTTACTAATAGCTGAAAATGTGAGTGGGAGTGAAAATGCCCGCTCTTTCTATTTAATTGCAACTACCATTTAGTTGCTTTTTTTATAGAGTGCTAAGCTAGTAAAGCTTTATAAAATTGAATATAAAGGAGGTTAATATGAAAGTTGATGCATTATTAGAAAAAATTTATCAATTAGTAAGACCTGTAGCAGAAGAATTAAATTATGAAATTTATCACATTGAGTATGTAAAAGAGAATGGAGAATATTATTTAAGAATATATATTGATAAAGATGGTGGAATAACTTTGACAGATTGTGAAAAGTTATCAAGAAGAGTAAGCGATATTATGGATGAAGAGGATCCTATTCCAGTTGCATATTTTCTTGAAGTATCATCTCCAGGTTTGAATAGAGGATTATTTACCGATGATCATTATAAAAAGCAAATAGGAAAAGAAGTTCTTATTAGATTTACAAAGTCATTTGAAGGCAGAAAAAATGTAAAAGGTATATTAAGGGAAGTAAATGAAGATTCAGTTGTAGTTGAATATGAAACAGAAAAGTTATTTACTATTCCAAAAGATAAAATAAAGACAGCAAATTTAGAAGGGGAAATATAATAAGGAGGAAATTAATATGAACCAAGAGTTTATAGTTGCTCTTAAAGAAATTGTAAAAGATAAGGGGATTAGCGAAGATTTAATTTTTACTACTATAGAAGATGCATTAGTTGCAGCTTATAAGAAGAATTATGCAAGCCCAACTACTTCTGCACAAAATGTAAAAGTAAGCATAAATAGAGAAACAGGAGAAATACATGTATATGCTCAAAAAGTAGTAGTTGAAGATGTATATGATTATGTAACTGAAATAAGTATAGAAGAAGCTAAAGAGATAAGTCCAAGATATGATCTTGATGATATAGTAGATTTAGAAGTTACTCCTAAAAACTTTGGTAGAGTTGCAGCACAACTTGCAAAGGGAGTAGTTACTCAAAGAATAAGAGAAGCAGAAAGAAATATAGTATATTCTGAATATAAGGAATTGGAATATGATATTATAACAGGAACAGTTCTTAGAAAAGATAAGGGAAATGTTTTTGTTAATCTTGGTAGAATAGAAACATCTATTGGACCAAACGAACAAATTCCGAGAGAAGAATATAAGTTTAATGAAAAAATAAAACTATATGTTGTAGAAGTTAAGAATGGATCAAAAGGTGCTCAAATTTTAGTTTCTAGAACTCATCCAGGATTAGTAAAAAGATTATTTGAATTAGAAGTGCCTGAAATTTATGAAGGAATAGTTGAAATTAAGAGTATTTCTAGAGAAGCTGGTTCAAGAAGCAAAATAGCTGTTTACTCAAATGATGAAAATGTTGATCCAATGGGGGCTTGTGTAGGACCTAAAGGAATAAGAGTACAAAACATTGTGAATGAACTTAAAGGCGAAAAAATAGATATAATTAAATGGAGCAAAAATCCAGAAGAATTTATAGCAGCTTCTTTAAGTCCTGCAAAAGTTTTAGAAGTTGTAGTTTCTGAGGAAAATAAATGCGCTAAAGTTGTTGTAGATGATAATCAATTATCACTTGCAATAGGTAAAGAAGGTCAAAATGTAAGACTTGCAGCAAAATTAACTAACTGGAAGATAGATATAAAAAGCAAATCACAAGCAGAAGCTTTGAAAAAAGAAGAATTAGATGATTTAAATGAAGAAATAGAAATATTAGAATAAGGGAGGATTTTTTTATGAAAGTAAAGAAAATTCCTTTGAGAATGTGTACAGGATGTATGGAAATGAAGCCCAAAAAGGAACTTATTAGAATAGTTAAAAGTCCAGAGGGAGAAGTTTCCGTTGATTTAACTGGAAAAAAGTCTGGAAGAGGAGCTTATATATGTAAGGATATAGAATGCTTAGAAAAGGCTTTTAAAACTAAAAGACTTTCAAGAAATTTAGACACAGCTATAGATAATGAAATATACGATAGATTAAGGAAAGAAATAAATGAGTAAGTTTTTTAATTTTCTTGGTTTAGCAAAAAGATCAGGAAGTGTAATTGAAGGCTATAGCAAATGTGATGAAGAAAGAAATAGAAAAAATATTTTCTTATTTATAATATCTAATGATGCTTCAAATAGTACAAAAAAGAAATTTAAAAATCATTGTTTAACAAAAAATATAGTGTTTATAGAAGATTTCTCAAAAGAAGAGTTAGGATCTTCAATTGGAAGAGAAGAGGTTAAAATATTAGCTATTACTGATAAAAATATGGCTAATAAACTTTATACACTTTATGAAGAACAAAGTACAAAAATTTAACCGGGGGTGATTTTATTGTCAAAAATCAGAGTATATGAATTGGCAAAAGAACTTAACATAAGCTCAAAAGAACTTATAGAACTATTAATGAATGAATTTAGCGTTGATGTAAAAAATCATATGAGCGTAATAGAGGATGAAGATGCAGAGTTAATTAAAGAACTGCTTGGAGAAACAGCTAAGGATAGTGAAAAGACAATAGTTGACGAATATGAAGAAATATTATCTGAAGAAGTTAACAATCAAGCTAAAAAGAAGAAGAAAAAGAAAAATGATGATGCTTCAGATGCAATTGGTGAAGGTGGATCAGGAGTAGTTGAAATTGGAGAAACTATAACTGTTAAAGAATTAGCAGAAAAAATAGGTAAACCTACTGCTGACGTTATAAAAACTCTTATATTCACAGGAGTAATGGCAGGTATAAATCAAGAAATAGATTTTGCTACAGCTGAAAAAGTGTGCGAAAAATATGAGTGCTTAGTAGTTAAAAAAGAAGAAAAAGAAGAATTAGAAGTTGTAGAAGATGAAGAAGTAATAGAAGAAAATCTAGTTAAGAGACCTCCTATAGTTACAGTTATGGGTCACGTTGACCATGGTAAAACATCACTTTTAGATTCAATTAGAAAAGCAAATGTTACTGCACAAGAAGCTGGTGGTATTACTCAACATATAGGTGCTTATACTGTAAACTTAAATGGAGAAAAACTAACATTCTTAGATACTCCAGGTCACGAAGCATTTACTGCTATGAGAGCAAGAGGAGCACAAGTTACAGATGTAGTTATTTTAGTAGTTGCAGCAGATGACGGAATAATGCCACAAACTAAAGAAGCTATAAGTCACTGTAAAGCTGCTGAAGTTCCTATGATAGTTGCTATAAATAAAATAGATAGACCAGGAGCAAATATTGATAGAGTTAAGCAAGAATTAACTGAATATGAATTAGTAGCTGAAGACTGGGGTGGAGATACTATTTGTGTTCCTGTATCAGCTAAAACAGGAGAAAATATAGAACAATTACTAGAAATGGTTTTATTAACAGCTGAAATGGCAGAATTAAAAGCAGATCCTAAGAGAAAAGCAAAAGGAACTGTAATTGAAGCAAAACTTGATAAAGGAAGAGGTGCAGTTGCAACTTTACTTATTCAAAATGGTACACTTCATGTTGGAGATTCAATTTTAGTAGGTTCTACTTATGGTAGAATAAGAGCTATGTTTGATGATAAAGGAAAGTCAATTAAAAATGCTGGTCCATCAATACCAGTAGAGATTTTAGGACTTTCAGAAGTTCCATCAGCTGGAGATAGATTTGCTGTTGTTAAGGATGAAAAGACAGCTAGAAATATGGCTGAAATTAGAAAGCAAAAACTTAAAGATGAAAGTTTCCATTCAGCAAATAGAGTTTCACTTGAAGATTTATATAGCCAAATTCAAGAAGGAACTGTTAAAGAACTTGGCATAATTGTAAAAGCTGATGTACAAGGTTCAGTTCAAGCTATAAAGCAATCTTTAGAAAAATTATCTACTGATGATGTAAAAGTTAGAGTTATTCATGGTGGTGTAGGTGCAATTACTGAAACAGATGTTACACTTGCTACAGCATCAAATGCCCTATTAATTGGATTTAATGTAAGACCGGATTCAAATGCTTCTTCAATTGCAGATAAAGAAGGCGTAGATATTAAAACTTATAGAATTATATATGATGCTATAGAGGATGTTAAATCAGCAATGATTGGAATGCTTGATCCAGAGTATAAAGAAGTTATTAATGGTAAAGCTGAAGTTAGAATGGTTTACAAAATTTCTAGTGTTGGAACAATTGCAGGATGCTATGTTTTAGATGGTAAAATTATAAGAAATTCTGAAGTTAGAGTTATTAGAGATGGAATAGTAATATTTGAATCTACATTAGCATCATTAAAGAGATTTAAAGATGATGCAAAAGAAGTTAATGCAGGATATGAATGTGGTCTAAGTGTTGAAAGATTTAATGACTTAAAAGAAGGAGATATAATAGAATCATTTACTATGCAAGCAACTGAAAGAAAGCAGCTTTAATTAAAGAGGTGATTTTAAATGGCTAATTATAGAGGCGGAAGAATTAACGAAGAAGTTAAAAGAGAAATAAGTATAATTATAAGAGATGAAATAAAAGATCCAAGAATGACTGCTATGGTGTCTATTACATCAGTTAAGGTTAGTAAGGATTTAAGATATGCAAAGGTATTTGTAAGTATATTTGGTAAAAATGAAGAAGAAAAAAATGAAACCTTTGCAGCATTAAAGAGTGCAAGTGGATATGTTAGAAGAGAAGTAGGTCAAAGAATGAATTTAAGAAATACTCCTCAAATTATTTTTGAATTAGATGATTCTATAAGTTACAGTATGAGAATAGAAGAACTTATAGATAAAGTTAAGGATAAATAATGAATACATTATCTGATATTAGTAAAATAATATCAAATAGTAATAAAGTAGGCATTACCTATCATGTATCACCAGATGGTGATGCAGTAGGTAGTGCACTTGCACTATTAAATGGATTAAAATATCTAAATAAAAATGCTTATTTAATTTCAAACGACATTATTTCAGACAATCTACAATTCTTAAAGTCTTCTAATGAAGGAAATGGTTTAGTTACTGTACCAACTGAAGACACTGACATAGTGATTGTTGTAGATTGCGGAAATTTTGAACGTATATCTGCCGATCTTGAAAATTTCAATAAAACTATAATAAATATAGATCATCATTTATCCAATAATAAATATGGTGATTATAATTATGTTGATACAAATGCAGCAGCTACTGCTGAAATTATTTTTGAATTACTAGAAATATTAGGGGTAAATTTTAAAACCCCAAATAAAGAAATAAATGAAATAGGAACTTGTCTTTATACTTCACTAGTAACAGATACAGGTGGCTTTAGACATTCAAATGTAACTTCAAGAACACATAGAATTGCGTCAATATTAAAAGAAGTTGGTGTAAACAATACTTATATATATCAAAGCCTTTTTGATAATAATAGTTTTGAAAAGATAAGATTAATAGGAAAATCTATTAATAATATGGAGCTTCTATTTGATAGAAAGGTTTCTTTAATTATGATACCATTATCCTATGGAGAAGAGCTTGGAATAGAAATTGGTGATACATCAGATATAATATCTTTTGGCTTACAAATAAAAGGTGTAGAAGTGGCTGTTTTAGTAAAAGAAACTGATACTGGCGCTAAAGCAAGCTTAAGATCTAAAACTGATTTTGATGTTAGAAAAATAGCAGAAAAATTTGGTGGAGGGGGTCATTCTAAAGCAGCTGGAATAAAATTTAATGGAGTTACTTTAGAAGAAGCTAAGGATAAAATTTTAGATGAAATTAAGAAAGAGTTGTTATAATGGATGGAGTAATTAATATTTTTAAAAACACTGGTATGACTTCTTTTGATGTAGTGAGAATAATAAAAAAAATTGCTAATACTAAGAAGGTTGGACATACAGGTACATTAGATCCAGAAGCTTCAGGAGTTCTTCCGGTATGTATAGGAAAAGCTACTAAGATTATAGACTATATTATGAAATGTGATAAAGTCTATGAAGTAGAATTTAAACTTGGAATTAAAACTACAACTTATGATTTGGAAGGCGATATTATTGAAGAATTAGACCCATCCAGTTTAACTAATGAAAATATACTTCTTGCCATTAATTCATTTATAGGAGAATATAACCAAATCCCACCTATGTATTCAGCTTTAAAACAAAATGGCGTAAGATTATATGAACTTGCAAGGCAAGGAATTGAAGTTGAAAGAGAAGGAAGGCCTATAAAAATAATTAATATAGAAGATGTTAAAATAAATAATCCATATGTAAGCATGAAAGTAACATGTTCTAAAGGAACATATATTAGAAGTCTTTGTTATGATATAGGTAATTACTTAGAGGTTGGAGCTGCTATGACAAAACTAAAAAGAACTCAAACTTCTAAATTTACTGAAGAAGAATCGATTAATATTAAAGATATTAATTCGGAAAACATAAAGGATTATATAATAAGTATAGAAGATGCTTTAGATGCTTATGATAAATTAGTTGTTATAAACAAATATTCAAAACTTTTAATTAATGGAGTTAGAGTTTTTGATAGAAGGTTTACAAAAGAAGATTTTAAGCTAGAAAAACTATATAGAGTCTATGATGAGGATGGAATATTTATAGGACTTGGAAGAGCTAATCATCAAGGCTTTAAGATAGAAAAATTGTTAATTAATTAGGGGAGCAGGATATGATAGTAATAGATGATATTATTATGGATAATAAAGAAAGTGACAACTATGTTGCATTAGGTAGTTTTGATGGACTTCATTATGGACATTTATCCCTTGTAAGAAAAACAGTTGAAGTGGCTAGAGAAAAGAATGGTAAAAGTATGGTTTTCACTTATAAGAATCATCCTAAAACAATAGTTAAGCCTGACAGTGTACCTAAGCTAATTATGGATTTAGATACAAAGCTTGAGTATTTAGAGGAAGAAAATGTAGATATAGTAGTACTTAGAAGTTTTACAAAAGAATTTATGTCAATGGAAGCTGAAAATTTTATTAAATTACTTTGTGAAGATTATAATGTAAAAGGAATAGTTGTAGGATTTAATTTTAGGTTTGGACATAAAAATCTTGGAAATGTAGATGTGTTAAAAAATCTTCAAAAGAAGTATGGATATGAATTGTATATTATGGATCCATATACATATAAAGGCAATGCGATAAGTAGTACTAGAATAAGAAATTGCATTTTAGAAGGTGAAGTAAAGGAAGCTACTAATATGTTATCAAAGCCATATTCTATTAAAGGAAAAGTTATTCATGGAAGGCATATTGGAAGAACAATAGGATTTCCTACAGCAAACTTAGAATTTAATGATAAAATGGTGATCCCAGGTAAGGGGGTATACTATACTAATGTTAAATATAAAGATAGAGTTTTTAAAGGCATTACTTCAGTAGGGAATAATCCAACAGTAAATGGGAAAGAATTAACCATAGAAACTTTTATATTAAATTTTGATAAAATGATTTATGATGAAGAACTTAAAGTATATTTTATTGAAAAGATTAGAGGAGAAATGAAATTTGACTCAATAGATAAACTTGTTGCTCAAATCAAAAAAGATGAAGATTTTGCAATGAGTAAAGATATAATAATTTAATTATTATAAATTTATAATTTACAATAATAATATGATTTGTTATAATATCAAGGAAGAACCTAAACCTAAGATTTGAGGGTGCTATCTCATTTCATGGATTTAGGGGATAATTATACGGAGGTGCGAGTAATGGACGCAATAAGAAAGCAAGAAATAATTAAAGAACATGGAAGACATGAAGGAGATACTGGATCACCAGAAGTGCAAATAGCTTTATTAACAGAAAGAATTAATTCTTTAACTGATCACTTAAAGATGCACAAGAAAGACCACCACTCAAGAAGAGGTCTTTTAATGATGGTTGGTAGAAGAAGAGGTCTTCTAAACTACTTAGCTGAACAAGATATCGAAAGATACAGAGCTATAATCAAAAAATTAGGCTTAAGAAGATAGTCTTTAGAGCGGTTTTTAAGCCGCTCTATTATTTTAACATTTTTAAATGATAAGATATGAACCTTGAAGGGAGGTTACAAAATGAACAATGTAATGAAAACTACTGTAGCAGGCAGGGAACTTAAGTTGGAATTTGGTAATATTGGAATGTTATCAAATATAGCAGCCTTTATTAGCTATGGTGACACAGTAATTTTAACTAATGTAAATGCTTCAGAAAAACCAAGAGAGGGAATAGACTTTTTCCCATTAAGTGTAGAATATGAGGAAAGACTATATTCTGTAGGGAAAATACCAGGTGGATTTATAAAAAGAGAGGGAAGACCTTCAGAAAATGCTATATTATTTGGAAGAGCAGTAGATAGACCACTAAGACCTTTATTTCCAAAGGGATATAGAAATGATGTGCAAGTAGTTTGTACAGTAGTATCAGTTGAAAAAGATAATTTACCAGAAATTCTAGCAATTAATGCAGCGTCATTATCTTTATGTTTATCAAGCATACCATTTACAACACCTGTTGCAGCAGTACAGGTAGGGCTAATCGATGGAAACTTCATTTTAAATCCAACATCTAAAGAAAGAGAAGAAAGCACTCTTCAATTAACTGTTTGTGCTACAAATGAAAGAGTTATGATGATTGAAGCAGGTGGTAAAGAAATACCAGAAGAAGTAATGCTTAATGCTATTAAATTTGGTTTTGATAGCTGTCAAGAGATAATTAAATTCCAAGAAGAAGCAATGGCTAAATTCGGTAAAGAAAAGCAAGTGCCAGAATTGTATAAGCCTAGTAAAGAGTTAGAAGTAGAAATTAAAGAATTTGCTGGCAATATGATTAAAGAAGCTATGTGGATTACTGATAAGGATGAAAGAAATGCTGCTATGGACGAAGTTAATGAAAAAGTTTATGCAGAATTTGAAGAAAAGTATCCAGAGAACTTAGGTGATATTAAGGAAATAATATATGGACTACAAAAAGAAGTTGTAAGAGATATGCTTTTAAATCACCATAGAAGACCAGATGAAAGAGCTTTTGATGAAATTAGACCTATATCCTGTGAAGTTGGAATTTTACCAAGAACTCATGGAACAGGTTTATTTACGAGAGGATTAACTCAAGTTATGACTGTAGCTACTTTAGGTGCTGTTGGTGATATTCAAATAATAGATGGTATCGGAGAAGAAGAATCTAAAAGATATATGCATCACTACAATTTCCCAGGATACTCAGTTGGTGAAGTTAAACCTTTAAGAGGACCAGGAAGAAGAGAAATAGGTCATGGTGCTTTGGCTGAAAGAGCTTTAGAACCATTAATACCTTCAGAAGAAGAATTCCCATATACAATTAGATTAGTTTCAGAAGTATTGAGCTCTAATGGGTCAACATCTCAAGCATCTGTATGTGGAAGTACTTTAGCTTTATTAGATGCTGGTGTACCATTAAAGAGACCAGCTGCAGGAATAGCTATGGGTCTTATAACTTCAGAAGATTTATCAAGAGAAGAAGTGCTAACGGATATTCAAGGTATTGAAGATTTCTTTGCTGATATGGACTTTAAAGTTGCTGGTACTGTAGAAGGTATTACATCAATACAAGTAGATACTAAAATTAAAGGACTTAGCTTTAAAGTAATAGAAGATGCAATAATAGGAGCAAGAAAAGCTAGATTAGAAATTTTAGATAAGATTGAAGCTTGTATTCCAGAAGCTAGAACAGAAGTATCTAAATATGCACCTAAGACAGCTATAATAACTGTAGATACTGAAAAGATAAGAGATATAATTGGTGCTGGAGGTAAAGTAATAAATAAGATAATAGAAGAAACTGGAGTTAAAATAGATATTAAAGAAGATGGAACAGTATTCGTTTCTTCCCCAGACCATGAAGGTGTAAAAAAAGCAATATCAATTATCGAAGGACTAACTAAAGAAGTTAAAGCTGGAGAAGTTTACTTAGGTAAGGTTACGAAAATTGCTACTTTTGGTGCCTTTGTTGAAATACTTCCAAATAAAGAAGGATTATGCCATATATCTAAGCTAGACAAAGCAAGAGTTAATAAGGTCGAAGATGTTGTTTCAGTTGGAGACGAAATATTAGTTAAGGTAACTGAAATAGATAATCAAGGAAGAATTAATCTTTCAAGAAAAGATGCTTTAATAGATAGTTCTGAAGAGAAAAAAGAAGAATAATAAATATTAGTAAAGGGCAATTTATTGCCTTTTTTTCTTTATATGATAAAATTTTTAATATATCTACATAACTAATTATTAAATTAGAATAATACTAATATAGTATATTAAAAAATAGAAGGAGAAATTATGTATAATGTTTATAAGTTAAAAAATGGTTTGAGAGTTGTCACTGAATATATAGATCATGTTAATTCTATAAGTGTTGGAGTTATGGTACAAAATGGTTCTAGAAATGAAGATCTATCAGAAAATGGGATATCACACTTTATTGAGCATATGTTTTTTAAAGGAACAGAAAAAAGAAATTCAAAGGAAATAGTGCAGCAGATAGAAAATGTAGGTGGGCAAATTAATGCATATACTAGTAAGGAAGCTACTTGCTATTATATAAAAGCTTTAAATACTCATTTAGATTTATCTATAGAAATACTAGCAGATATGCTTATAAATTCTAAGTTTGATGATGAAGAAATAGCAAAAGAGCAAGGTGTAGTAATTGAAGAAATAAATATGAGTGAAGATATGCCAGAAGATGTGTTAGATAACAATCAGGCAAAGGCTATATTTGGAGATAATCCATTATCATATCCTATATTAGGGACTATTGATAATATTAAATCTTTTAATAGTAATAAAATTAAAAAATTTGTAAAGTCTCATTACACACCTTATAATTCAGTAATTTCTGTATGTGGTAAATTTGATGAAAAAGAATTAATGAAAATTCTTCAAGAAAACTTTGAAAATTGGGAAGGGGATAAGGATTATATACCAACATATGAAACCCCAATTTTACTTAATAATAGTAAATATACTAATAAACAAATTGAACAAGTTCATATAAATTTATCTCTAAAGGGATTACCTTATGCACATGAAAAAGCTTATGCTTTAGTACTACTTAATAATGTTTTTGGTGGTGGTGCTTCATCAATTTTATTTCAAAAAGTAAGAGAAGAACTAGGACTTTGTTATACTATATATTCATATGGGCATCCATACTTAGGTGTTGGAATAAATAATATTTATACAGGTGTAAGTAAACAGTCAGCAGAAAAAGCTTTAGATGTTATAAATAAAGAGTTGAAAAAATTTGTTAAAGAAGGAATTTCTAATGAACTACTTGAAATAAATAAAGAAAAAATTAAAGCTAATTATATATTAGGCCTTGAAAGTACTTCATCAAGAATGTTTTCCAATGCTAAAAATATGTTATTACAAAATAAAATTAAAACTCAAGAAGAAGTTATAAATAAAATTAACAATATAAATAATGAAGACATAAATTATGTATTAGATACATGCTTTAAACCAGGTATAATAAGCTCAGCTTATGTAGGTCAAGATATAGATTATGAAAAGTTAAATCAAATTATAGAGCCTGCTATAAAAGCATATGATAATTCTATAAATAAAGAAGCTTTAAGACTTTAATTTATATGTAATAAATAATGTATTTCTATCATAAGATTTACATAAGATGGTATGGAGGTGTTCTTATGTTTAAAGATGATAGAAAAAGAGATAGCTTTTATGAAGAAGAAGTGAAAAAAGAATCAAGATATAGGCTCTTAAGTGATTTAGAGAGATATGAAATATTTAATACAGAAGAAGCAGAAAAATATGATACTCAACAAGCATTAGATTTTATAATTGATGAAAATGGAAGTTTACAATTTATAGTGGCTGCTGTTGCTGGAAGTAAATTTGGCTTTTTTGGTAATAGAGAGTATGTTGAAATTCCATGGAATTATATTACTAAAATTGGAACTAACGTAATTGTAGTTTCAGCTGATAAAAATAAGATAAAAAGAGCAAGAGCATAAACTTAGGGAGGTTATTGCTTGAAAATAGTTATACAAAAGTTCGGAGGAACTTCAGTTTCTACGGAAGATAGAAGGAGGAAGGTAGTTTCTAAAGTAAGAGAAGCATTAAAAAATGGCTTTTCTCCTGTTGTAGTAGTATCAGCTATGGGTAGAAGGGGAGATCCTTATTCAACGGATACATTACTGTCTTTAGTAGATATTAATTTTAAGAAGAATAACCTACAAGCTACAGATATGCTTATGTGCTGTGGAGAATTAATAAGTTCAGTTATAATGAGTAATTCATTAATAAATGAAGGTATAGAAGCAATTCCACTTACTGGTGGGCAGGCAGGTATCATAACTAATGAAAAATTTTCAGAAGCAGAACCTATTTATACAAATGTGAAATATATTTTGAAGTTAATAGAATTAGGAAAGGTTCCAGTAGTAACTGGCTTTCAAGGAGTAACAGAAGATGGGTACTTTACTACACTTGGTAGAGGTGGTAGTGATACATCTGCTTGTATATTAGGAGAAGCTTTAAAAGCAGAAAAAATAGAAATATATACAGATGTTGATGGAATTATGACTGCAGATCCAAGAATAGTAAAAGATGCAACATTAATTTCTTCAATAAGCTACAATGAAATTTTTCAACTTGCAGACCAAGGTGCTAAAGTTATACACCCAAGAGCAGTTGATTGTGCTAGAAAAGCTAATATACCTATATTAATTAAAAATACTATGAATAATTGTAAAGGAACTTTAATTAATAGTAATGGAAATCAAAATACTAACAAGATAATATCTGGTATAACTCATTTAAATAATAGAACCCAAGTTACAGTTAGATTTAAAGATAATAAAGATAATAGAAGTTATAGATACTTGTTAGATATATTAGCAAAAAATAAGATAAGTTTAGACTTAATAAATATATTTCCTACAGAGCAAATCTTTACTATTGACTCTAATAGAAAAGAAAAACTTCAAGAAGTATTGAATAAGGTAAATATCGTATATAAATTTACTGATGAGTGTAGCACTATTGCAATAGTTGGAATGGGAATGAGAGGAGTTCCAGGAATTATGGCTAAAATAATAAATGCTTTAGCCGAAAATTCTATAGAAATACTTCAAACAGCGGATTCTAACATGACAATTTGGTGTTTAATAAAGTCAGACTTTGTTGAAATGGCCTTAAATTTACTTCATAAAGCCTTTAAGCTAAGTGAATAAATTAAAATCCTCTTGTACAAAATATTAATGTATAGGAGGATTTTATTATGTATGATAATTATAAACAACTTAATAATAATATAGAAAAAGAAGAAGAGAAGCTTAAAGAAGAAAAAGAAAAAAGAGAAGAAATTATAGAATTTGGTACTTCCAATGGAACAGCACAAGATGAAAGTATTCAAATTTTGCCTATTATTGGCCAAATTGAAGGTCATCAAGTGTTACCAGCTCAAACTAAATCAACTAAATATGAGCATGTAATTCCATTATTAATAGCAATTGAAAGAAATGATAAAGTTAAAGGAGTTTTAATAATCTTAAATACAGTAGGTGGTGATGTTGAGGCTGGACTTGCAATTGCTGAAATGATTAATTCCTTATCTAAGCCTACAGTTTCTATTGTTATTGGTGGAGGCCATTCTATAGGAGTACCACTTGCAACTTCATCTAGTCATTCTTTTATTACACCATCCGCAACTATGATAGTTCACCCTATTAGAATGAATGGATTTGTAATTGGAGTTGCACAAACCTTCAATTATTTTCAAAAGATGCAAGAAAGAATAGATAATTTTATAGTAAGAACTTCTAAAATTAATAAAGAAAACTTAAAAGAAATGATGTTAAGGTCTGATGAATTGCTTAACGATATGGGGACAATATTAATAGGAAAGCAAGCAGTGGAGTGTGGTCTTATAGATGAAGAAGGTGGAATAAAAGACGCATTAAGTAAATTGAAAGAATTAATAAAAGAAAAAGAAAGTAATAAGGAATTATAGCAAATACATATAGGTAAATATTAGCAATTTAAATAATATAAATTTTATTTAAATTGCTTTTTTTTTATTAATGTTTATAATAATATTATGTAAAGAATTAACTTACAAAAAGTGGAATAGTGCGAGGTGATTCTGTGTCTAGAAGTAAGGTAAAAAAGAATAGCAGTAAAAGAGACACAAGTAAAAAAAATAATAAAAAAGAAAATGGAGATATTAAAGGAGTAATATATATAGCTTTAGGATTTATATTATCTATAGCAATATATACAACTTGGGCGGGAGCCTTATCAACATTATCTAGAGAAGTGATTTATAAGATTATAGGTGTTAGTGCTTTTATTCTACCGTTATATTTAATATATTTTGGTTATTGTACTATAGTCTCAAAAGGCAGTATTAAAATAACAAGAAGAGTTTTGGGATTAACATTAATTATAATATCAATTACACTAGGTTGTGCTACAAGTAGCATAAATATATTAGAAAAAAAAGAAGGCTTTTATGAAACTTGGAAGTTAATATTGGATACTCAAGGAATTCATGGGGGGCTTATAGGTCACATAATAACTTATCCTTTAAGTATGCTAATTGGTTTTATTGGATCGTATATTTTATATTTAGCAATAATATCAATTGGTGTTATTCTTATGTCAGATATTACACTATATGATATAGTCGTAATGTTTAAAAGTAAATTTAGCAAAGAAGTTAAAGGTAAAAGAATAAAGGAAAATAATATTAAAGATAAGTCTCCTTTAATTAATGTTGTACCTAAAGAAGAGGAAAAAGAAAGAGAAGATTTTATAAATGGAATAAATAATAAAATAAAGATTTTAGATTTTATGAAAAATTCTTCTTTAGGAGATAGTATGTTAGAAGCGTCTATTGATGAAAGCGCTAAAAATAATAACCTTAATGAAGATAATCCTTTTAATATAGAAGTATTTGATGAAGAAAAACAAGATAAAAATAAAGAACCTATATATGAAGAAAATAATAAGAAAAAAGAAAAGCTAGATAATTCTGTTAAAGCTGTAGTAAGTAAAGAGATAGAAGAGAGTTTAACTACAGAGAAAAAAGAAGAAAAGGTTTATATTCATCCATCAATAGAATTATTGAATATTAATAGTAAAACAAAGTTAAAAAGTGAAGATAAGAAAGAATTAATAGAAAATGCAGGTAAACTAAAAGAGATATTAAATGATTTTGGAGTTGATGCTAATGTTCTTCAGGTAACCAAAGGTCCATCTGTAACAAGATTTGAGATACAGCCAAGTCCTGGAGTTAAAGTATCTAAGATTGTTAATTTGCAAGATGATATAGCTTTAGGACTAGCTGCAAGTGGAGTAAGAATGGAGGCACCAATTCCAGGAAAAGCTGCAATAGGTATTGAAGTACCTAATAATAAGCAAACAGCAGTATTTTTAAGAGAAGTCTTAGATTCCGAAGAATTTAAAATAGCGAAAAAAAAATTAGCTTTTGCACTAGGAAAGGATATATCAGGAAAGTGTGTTGTTGGGGATTTAGCAACTATGCCACATACATTAATTGCAGGGGCAACTGGTTCTGGTAAGTCTGTATGTATAAATACATTAATAATAAGCTTATTATATAAATATAGTCCAAATGAAGTGAAATTATTAATGGTGGATCCTAAAGTAGTTGAACTTAGTGTTTACAATGGAATTCCACATCTTTTAATACCAGTTGTAACAGATCCTAAGAAGGCTGCAGCTGCTTTAAATTGGGCGGTTAATGAAATGAATAAAAGGTATAAGCTTTTTGCAGAAGCATCTGTAAGAAATATAGAAAGCTATAATTCATTATTTGAAAAAGGATTAATAGAAGAAAAGTTACCATATATAGTGATAATTGTAGATGAGCTTGCTGATTTAATGATGGCATGCCCAAATGATGTGGAAGACTATATTTGTAGATTAGCTCAAATGGCTAGAGCAGCAGGAATGCATTTAATAATAGCAACGCAAAGACCATCTGTAGATGTTATTACTGGCGTAATAAAGGCAAATATTCCATCTAGAATTTCATTTGCTGTTTCATCTGGTATAGACTCTAGAACTATTCTAGATCAAACTGGAGCAGAAAAGCTACTTGGAAGGGGAGATATGCTTTATTATCCAATAGGAGAAAATAAACCTATAAGAGTTCAAGGAGCTTTCATATCTGAAGAAGAAGTAGAAAAAGTAGTTAATTTTATTAAAAATGAAGAAGAAGAAAATAAATATGAAGAATCAATTATAGAGCATATAGAAAGCGAAAGTAAAGATAGTGGGAAAGTATCAGAAGATAGCGAAAGTGATGAACTTGTAAATGAAGCAATTAAAATAGTTGTTGAATATAATCAAGCATCTACATCTTTTCTACAAAGAAAACTTAGAATTGGTTTTAATAGAGCATCTAGGATAATGGATGAACTTGAAGAAAGAGGAATAATATCGGAGAAAGATGGAAGTAGACCGAGACAAATATTGGTAACCAAAGAAGAACTGAATATTGAAGAGTAAAAAAACTTGTAAATATTATTTATCTACATTAAAATAAGATTTAGGTAAAAAAAGAATATACTTTAAAACTTAGGAGGAAAGACTTTGGAAAAATATAAAGTTGGTATGGTAAGTTTAGGTTGTGATAAGAATAGAGTAGATTCTGAACTTATTTTAGGAACAATAAATAAATTTTATGAGATAACAAATGACCCTAAAGAGGCTGAAATAATAATTGTAAATACATGTGGTTTTATAGAAAGTGCAAAACAAGAGTCAATTGACACTATTCTTGAAATGGCTGAATATAAAACTAAATATAAATGTAAGATGTTAATTGCAACAGGATGTTTAACACAAAGATATGGCGAAGAATTATTAGAGTTAATGCCTGAAATAGATATACTTATGGGAGTTAATGATTATATGAAAATCCATAAGTTAATCTTAGATTTTATAAAAGGTGAAAGAAAATTATTTGCAGCAAATTATAGTGATGAGAATATTAATGAAGGAATAAGATTACTTACTACTGATAAACATACAGCATATGTTAGAATAGCAGAAGGATGCGATAACTATTGTACTTATTGCATAATTCCAAAAATAAGAGGTAAATTTAGAAGTAGAACAAAAGAATCTATATTAGAAGAAGTCAATTTACTTGCCAAAAATGGAGTAAAAGAAATCATATTAATAGCTCAAGATTTGACTTACTATGGAATGGATCTATATAAAGAAAATAAATTGCATGAGTTAATTAATAGTATTTCAAAGGTAGAGGGAGTAGAATGGATTAGGCTTCTATATTGTTATCCTGAAGAAATTACTGATGAACTAATAGAAGAAATGGCTAATAATAAAAAGGTTGTTAAATACTTAGATTTACCAATTCAACATATTAGTGATAATATTCTAAGGAAAATGGCAAGAAGAACAAATAAAGAAACTATAATTGCTAAAATAGAAAAGCTAAGAAAAAAAATACCAGGAATAGCATTAAGAACTTCTTTAATAGTTGGCTTTCCAGGTGAAACAGAAGAAGATTTTAAAGAACTATGTAAGTTTTTAGAAGAATATAAATTAGATAATGTTGGAGTGTTCAAGTATTCAAAAGAAGAGGGGACACCTGCTGCAAATATGGCAGAGCAAATTGATGATGAAACAAAGGAACGTAGACAAGATGAACTTATGCTAATTCAAAAAAAGGTAGTAGAGAAATTAAACAAATTGAAAATATCAAAAGTTTATGATACTATTATAGAAAGAGAAAAAGGTAAATTTTTCATTGGAAGAAGTTCAGAAATGGCACCTGAAATTGATGGAACCATATTAGTCAAGAGTAAAGATAGATTAGAAAAAGGTGATATGGTAAAAGTAATAATTACAGAAGCTTTAGAGTATGATTTAGTGGGAGAGATATATGATGAATTTAGCAAATAAGCTAACTATGTTGAGAATATTTTTAGTTCCTTTATTTTTGATTTTTATTGCAGTTAAGAATATTCCTTATGGAACCTTTATAGCAACTTTTATATTTATAATTGCTTCATTAACGGATCAATTAGATGGATATATAGCAAGAAGTAGAAATCAAGTTACAAACTTTGGTAAGTTTATGGATCCTCTTGCAGATAAACTTTTAGTTACGGCGGCTTTAATATCATTGGTAGAACTTCAAGTTATACCAGCATGGGCAACAGTAGTTATAATAGCAAGAGAGTTTGCAGTTTCTGGTCTTAGAACAATAGCTGCATCAGAAGGAAAAGTTATAGCTGCAAGTATGTGGGGGAAAGCTAAGACAGTAACTCAAATTGTTGCTATAATTGCTTTATTAATACAAGTTAATATAGGTTCATCTAAATATTTGATAACATTAGTAGAAAGTAGTAATACAATTAAATATGTTCTTAACTATGGACCTAAAGTATTATTACTTTTAGCAGTAATAATGACATTAATATCAGGTTATGATTATTTTAGAAAAAATATAAATATAATAAATTCTAATAAGTAGTTTAAACTGTTTAAAATAGGATATAATTTATAAGAGTTCCGGCTTCTTAAGCTGGAACTCTTACTACTAAAAAATAAATAAATTATAAACCATATTGACTATAGTCAATATATGTTTTATAATTTACATACAGAACAAACGTTCTTACAGAGAGGAAGGTGCTATATGGGAAATATAGATATGGATAAGCTAAAAGCTATAGAAAATGCAATGAGTCAAATTGAAAAACAATTTGGTAAAGGTTCAGTTATGAAACTAGGAGAAAATAGTTCTTTAAATATTGAAGCTATTTCAACTGGATGCCTTGATTTAGACATAGCTTTAGGTGTAGGGGGAGTCCCTAAAGGAAGAATAGTAGAAATATACGGACCTGAAAGTTCAGGTAAAACAACAGTTGCATTGCACATTGCAGCTGAGGCACAAAAAAGAGGCGGAGCAGTTGCATTTATAGATGCTGAACATGCTTTAGACCCAAGTTATGCTAGAAATTTAGGTGTTGATACAGAAAATCTTATAGTTTCACAACCAGATACAGGAGAGCAAGGACTTGAAATTGCAGAAGCTTTAGTTCGTTCAGGAGCTATAGATGTTATAGTAGTTGACTCTGTTGCAGCATTAGTTCCTAGAGCAGAAATAGATGGTGAAATGGGAGATTCTCACGTTGGGCTTCAAGCAAGACTTATGTCACAAGCTTTAAGAAAACTAACAGGTACAATCCAAAAAACTGGATGTGTAGCTATTTTTATTAACCAATTAAGAGAAAAAGTTGGTGTTATGTTTGGTAACCCAGAAACAACAACTGGTGGTAGAGCATTAAAGTTCTATGCATCTATAAGGCTTGATGTAAGAAGAATAGATTCTATTAAGCAAGGAGAAAGCATAGTAGGAAACAGAACAAGAGTTAAGGTAATGAAAAATAAAGTTGCTCCACCATTTAAACAAGCAGAATTTGATATTATGTATAATGAAGGAATATCAAGAACAGGTAACATAGTTGATGTCGGAGTAAAAGAAGGAATAGTACAAAAAAGTGGTGCTTGGTTCTCTTATGGAGATATAAGATTAGGACAAGGAAGAGAAAATGCTAAGCAATACTTAAAGGATAATCCTGAAACTGCATTAGATATAGAAAATCAAATTAGAAGCAAATATGAGTTGCCTATAATGGTAGAACCTTCTGTTAATTTAAAGAAAGATAAAGAGAAGGATAAAGAGTAATAAATCTAGTTAATTTGAATATAATTATATAAATATGATAATAATATAATCGATAGTATAATTTATTATACTATCGATTTTTTAAGTTATTAATATAATAACTTAAAACTTAATACTAATATTAAAATGAAATAAATTAATATTAACTATTGAATGTATCATATAAGTAACTTGACATAATTTTAATTTTAATATAAAATAATAACAAATACTGGTTTTATCATATTTCATATATCAGTTAGGTTAAATATGATACCTCTACATTTTCATTTAAGCATAATTGTTTATATGAATGGAGGAGGTGTTGTTATGGATTATATTCTTATAGGTATAATAGATATTTTAGTATTAGCTGTATTTGGCTTATTACTATATAAAGCTATACAAAGTGCTTCTAAAAAGAAGATAGAAGGCTTAGAAAAAGAAGCTGAAATCCTTTTAGAAAATGCTAAGAGGGAAGCAGAAGCTACTAAGAAAGAGTCAATATTAGAGGCTAAAGAAGAAGTTCATAGACTTAGAAATGATTTAGAAAGAGATTCAAGAGAAAGAAGAAATGAAATTCAGAGGCTTGAAAGAAGAATAATTCAAAGAGAAGAATCTTTGGATAAAAAGGGAGATCTTTTAGAAAAGAAAGATGAAGCTCTAAATAAAAGATTACAAGAAATCGATGAAATGGAAGCAAATGTACAGGAACTATATTCTAAAAGGAGAGAGGAACTTGAAAGAGTTTCATCTTTATCTACTGATGAAGCTAGAGAAATCCTATTAGAAGAAGTTAGAAGAGAAATAACTCATGAAACTGCTATTATGATCAAAGACATAGAAGCTAGAGCCAAAGAAGAAGCAGATAAAAAGGCTAGAGAAATTATAACAACTGCCATTCAAAGATGTGCAGCTGATCATGTATCAGAATCAACAGTACATGTTGTTGCCCTTCCAAATGATGAAATGAAGGGTAGAATAATAGGTAGAGAAGGTAGAAATATCAGAACTCTTGAAACATTAACAGGAGTTGATTTGATTATAGATGATACTCCAGAAGCTGTTATTTTATCAAGTTTTGATCCAGTAAGGAGAGAAATTGCTAAAATAGCGTTGGAAAAGTTAATTGTGGATGGTAGAATTCATCCAGCTAGAATCGAGGAAATGGTAGAAAGAGCTACTAAGGATGTCGAAAATGATATCAAAGAAGAAGGAGAACAAGCAACTCTAGAAACTGGAGTTCATGGAGTTCATCCAGAAATTATAAAATTACTTGGTAGATTAAAGTATAGAACTAGTTATGGACAAAATGTGTTAAAACATTCAATTGAAGTTTCATATTTAGCTGGTGTTATGGCTGCAGAATTAGGATTAGATGTAAACCTAGCAAAAAGAGCAGGTTTATTACATGATATAGGTAAAGTAGCAACACAAGAAGAAGAAGGTCGTCATGCTATTATAGGTGGAGACTTAGCAAAGAAATATGGAGAATCACAAGTAGTAGTAAATGCTATTGCAGCTCATCATGGAGATGTTGAAATGTTAACACTAGAAGCCGTGTTAGTTCAAGCAGCTGATGCCATATCAGCAGCTAGACCAGGCGCTAGAAGAGAAACATTAGAAGCTTATATTAAGAGATTAGAAAAGCTGGAAGAAATTGCAAATTCTTATGAAGGTGTAGAAAAGTCATATGCAATTCAAGCTGGTAGAGAGATTAGAATTATGGTTAAACCAGAACAGTTAGATGATGCTGGATCTGTAGAATTAGCTAGAAGTTTAGCTAAAAATATAGAAGAACAATTGGAATATCCAGGTCAAATTAAAATTAATGTTATTAGAGAAACAAGAGCGGTAGATTACGCTAAATAATATAAAGTACATTTTGTGTTAAACAAAATGTACTTTATTTTTTTAAAAAAAATTTCATAATAAAGAAGGATTTTATAAGAAAGTATAGAATATATATCAATAAGAGTAATTTCTTAAAAATTGTAAACGATTTTTATCTAGGAGGTAAAGACAAGTGGAAGTATTAAAAGTTTCAACAAAATCAAATCCAAATTCTGTGGCAGGTGCTTTAGCTGCCATTATTAAAGAAAAAAATATAGTAGAAATTCAAGCAGTAGGAGCAGGTGCTATAAATCAAGCAATAAAAGCAATTGCTATAGCAAGAGGCTTCGTTGCTCCTAGCGGAAAAGATATTGTTTGTGTTCCAGCATTCACTGATATAGAAATAGATGGTGAAGAAAGAACAGCAATTAAACTAATTGTTCAACCAAGATAATATTTTGTGAGTAATTATTAGAAAGTAAATTATTTTAGGGAAAAAAGAAAAGGACTACATTTAAGTAGTTCTTTTTCATTATATATTGAAATTAGCACTTATAAGCCTTGAATTTTTTTTAGATTACATATATAATGAAATAGTTAATAGATAACTATTTCAAAAAATTAGTAAAGAGGTGTGTATAATGGTATCTAAAGAAGTTGTAGTTAACAACGGAACTGGTTTACATGCTAGACCAGCAACTTTATTAGTTAAGAAAGCTTCATCTTTTAAATCAGATGTAAGCATAGAATTTAACGGAAAGAAAGCAAATGTTAAAAGCTTAATCGGAGTTCTTTCTTTAGGAGTTACTAAAGGAGCAACTATTACAGTTTTAGCTAATGGTGATGATGAAGCTTTAGCAGTAGAAGAAATATCTAATTTAATAGCAAATTTAGAAGATTAATAAAAAAGTGCCATAAGGCACTTTTTTATTTTATATATTTTTATAGATTACTAAATAAAATTATTTATGTAGTGAGTTATTAATATCAAAAAGATTACATTTAAATACTAATATAATTAAATCTATAGCAGCAGCAAAAATAGTAGTATAAATTAATCTTTGTAATATTACAGAGCCTGATACAAGTAAACTAACAAGATTTAAGCTTAAAATTCCAATAAGTCCCCAATTAATTGCACCAAGTAAAACTAAAATAAAAGATATCTTATCTAATAAGTTTATTTTACACATAATTA